>JALYLC010000302.1 GCA_030774435.1 Actinomycetota bacterium | reverse complement strand
GCCCCTGGATATACGGGTTCCCGCTGTAGCGCGCTCCCTCGGTCGCGCTCCCACCCTCGTCGCCTGCGCTGCTCCTGCGCGCCTGGCGGAATGACTGCACGCCGAGATAGACGAGGTACGCCGCGCCCGCCAGCTTCACCGTCGTGTAGGCCGTCGCCGAGGCCACGAGCAGCGCCGACAGGCCGACGGCGAGCGCGAGCGCATGCACGACGAGTCCCGAGAGGTTGCCGAAGATCGTCGCCTGCGCAGCCCCACGGCCGCGCGTCACGACCTGTCGCGTGATCAGCGCCATGTCCGCGACCGGGACGACCGTGATGACGACGGATCCGACCAGGAAGAGCGCGAAAAGCTGCGGCACGCGAAGATGGTCGCGACCGGCAACAGGGCGCACTCCAAACGTTCACCGCTTCGCGACCCTGCGCGGCGCAGACTCGCCTAGCGTACGTGCGTCCGGCGAGTGACCTCCTCCTCGCCGGGACGAGCGCGATGCCCACGCCTTCGGGGGGAGGCGCCGGCCGCGAAGTGACCGGTGAGGGCCCGCCGCCACGGGCCCTCACCCGCACTCCTGCGGGAATGGCCGCCGTCCCCTCGCCGTTAGTACGGGAAGGCACAACCGCTACAGGAGTCAATGCAATGCAAACCGACGTGGGACGAACCTTCGCAATGCCTTCCGCACTCGTGCTATCCGAGCTCTTGGCAGGCCATGCCGGCGATCCTCCTCTCGAGGCTCTCGAGCAGGCAGGCTTCGACCGCAACGAGCTGGACGGCTACTTCAAGCGGCGCGCCGCGCGCATGGCGCGCTGCACGGCGCCCACTTGCCCGAGCTCCTAGTTCTCTAGAATCGCGCCGAGGCCGGCAGACGCCGGCTTGGCACCGGGAGAGATCGGAGGGTCATGCACCGCGAGGACGTCCGCGGGTTGATCGCGCGCCACGACGCGGCCTGGAATGCGCAAGACCTGGACATGATCATGGCGTGCTACACGCCCGACATCATGTTCACCAACTACAACGCCGGCGAGTCGGCGTCGGGCGCCGCGGCCGTGCGAGAGCATCTCGCCGCCATCTTTGCCGGCTGGCCCGACCTGAGTTTCAGCGGGCGCCGGCTCAATGTCTGCGACGAGTTCGCCGTGAGCGAGTGGACGGCCACCGCGACGCACGCCGACGGTCGGCGCCTGGAGTGGGACGGCGTCGATGTCTTCCCGATCGTGGACGGCCTGATCGCGCGCAAGGACGTCTACACGACGGCGCACGCGGCGCGTGTGCTGTCCTGACCCGCTGACCCCAAGACGTACTGACAGAATGATCGCGGCGTTCGGAGGTCTCGAATCGCCTGCGGTCTGGTTGTCGGGCGCAATGGGTCGGTTATCGGATTGATGTGGTCGCTCGACCACCAGACCTGCGGCGAGCCAAGGGGCTTCGCGGGAGCGGATCCCGTCTCGAAAGGGTTCCAACCGGATCTTCGAGCCGAAAGCGTTGCGACGTTCGCCAGCCTCGATCTTGCGCTCGAGTGGTGCGAGGACGACCTGCTCCGGCGCGTCGGTGAGGAGCCCGCCGGCACGGAAGTGACGCTCGCCGACCACGAGCTCCTTTCCGGCCTCTCGCAGGACGAGCTCGAGCGGCTCCACCCCGAGCTCGGCTGGGCCGGGGGCGCGCCCGGGACGCTGCTGGTGCGACAGGGCGAGCCGGCTTCGGAGGTGTTTCTCGTGACGCGGGGCATGCTCAGCGTCGTGCGCGAAGGCTCGGACGGCCGTAACCACCGGCTCACGACGCTGTCCGCCGGCGGGACCTTCGGCGAGCTCGCGTTCGTCGACCGGAAGGCGCGCGCGGTCGATGTGCGCGCCGACTCCGAGGTCGAGTGCAGCACCCTCGCATTCGCAACGCTCGGCGTCGTCGTCTCGACGTTGCACGTCGCGAACGCCGAGGTCGCCCACCTCACCCGCTGAGGCCTCGAACCCCCGAGCGTTCGCCATTCGTTCACGCGGATTTCACCACTCCGTCACCCATCGCGGCGGAGCCCGCCGCAAAGGTGGCCCGGGGAGGGGGAATCAGCGAAGAAGGGTGTCTCGGTGAAACGTGTCCTGATTCTTGTAGTGCTCGCAAGCCTCGCGGCGATCACTGCCGTGACGGCGACGGCCGGCGGTGTGAGCGCCCACTCCCGCAAGCCTGCGACCCAGCATGTGCTGTTGCTCTCGGTGGACGGCCTGCACCAGTCGGACCTGGCCTGGTACATCCAGAAGCATCCCGGCTCTGCGCTCGCCCATCTGACGCGCAAGGGCGTCGAGTTCACACACGCGCTGACGCCGTTCCCCTCGGATTCATTCCCGGGCATGGTCGGCCAGGTCACCGGCGGGAACCCGAAGACCACAGGCGTCTACTACGACGACTCCTGGAACCACGCCCTCCTGCCCGCCGGCACGACGAGCTGCGCAGGCGCGACGCCCGGCGCCGAGGTGACCTACTTCGAGCAGGCGGACAAGAACCCGCTTGCGCTCGATGCCGGGCAGGGGCTCCCGGGGCTGCCGGACGGGATCCTGCAGATGACGGGCAACCCGACGTCGCTCATCGACCCCGCGCAGTTGCCCGTCGATCCGGCCACCTGCAAGCCGGTCTATCCCCACCAGTACCTCAAGGTGAACACGATCTTCGAGGTCGCGCGCGCGGCCGGCCTGCGCACCGCCTGGTCGGACAAGCACGCCGCCTACGAGATCCTCAACGGCCCGTCGGGTGCCGGCATCCAGGATCTCTTCACGCCCGAGATCAACAGTGACGCGCCGACGCCCGGCTCGCCCGGCGACTGGACGAGCGACAACGCGCTCACCATGCGCTACGACAGCTACAAGGTGCACGCGGTCCTGAACGAGATCGACGGCCTCGACCACAGCGGCGCCTCCAAAGTCGGGACGCCGGCGATCTTCGGCATGAACTTCCAGTCCGTCTCGACAGCAGAGAAGCTCCCCACCTCCGACGGCCTCACGGGCGGCTACCTCGCCGACGGCGTGACGCCCGGCCCCCTGCTCTCGAGGGCGCTCGACTACATCGACGCCCAGGTCGGATCGATGGTCGCCGAGCTCAAGCACAGCGGTCTCCTGGGCAGCACCGTGATCGTGCTCTCGGCCAAGCACGCCCAGTCGCCACAAGAGCCGTCCGCCCTCACGCGCATTCCGGATGGCCCTATCGTCGACGCACTCAACGCCGCATGGACGGCGGCCCATCCGGGCGCCGGCGACCTCGTCGCGTTCGCGATCGACGACGACGTGATGCTCATGTGGCTGAACGATCGCTCGCCTGCCGCGACCGCGTTCGCGAAGACGTTCCTGCTCGGCCATTCCGGCACCGGCAACGACATCGACGGCAACCCGAAGGCGTACACGAGTTCAGGGCTGGCACAGGCCTACGCGGGCGCCGATGCGGCGGCGTACTTCGGCGTGCCTACCGGTGACGAGCGCGTGCCCGACGTGCTCGGAATCGCGCAGCACGGTGTCGTCTACACCGGCAAGCAGGGCAAGATCGCCGAGCACGGAGGCAACGATCCGCAGGACCGCGGCGTTGCGCTGCTGGTCAGCGGAGCGCCTCTCGCGCACGGCCACTGGAGGCACGTGGTCGGCGCGCCGGTCGAGACGACGCAGATCGCGCCGACGATCCTGCAGCTGCTCGGCCTCGATCCGCACGCACTGCAGGCGGTGCAGATCGAGCACACCAAGACCCTGCCGCTGCGCTGAACGTGCCGTTCGGTGCCGTGCATAAATCGGGGTCTGACCCCAATTTATGTGACCCCAATTTATGC
>JALYLC010000301.1 GCA_030774435.1 Actinomycetota bacterium | reverse complement strand
GTGTCGGCGTTGTCTGTGCGGAGTTCGTCGTCGAGGGCGCGGAGGCCCGTGACGAAGTCGTCACGTTGCTGTGGGGTGAGGCGCGCGAGGGTACGGGCGAAGGGCGCTGTTATCGACTTGTGCCAGGTTTCGATATCGGCGCGGTGCGGCTCAACGATGCTGACGATGGTGCGCCGGCGGTCGGCGGGGTCCTGGCGGCGTTCGACGAAGCCGGCGTGGTCGAGTTCGGCTACCAGGCCGCTGACTGTCGTGAGCGTGACCTCGAAGCGCGTAGCGATCTCGCCGACGGTCATGGGGCCCGCTAGCAGGAGGGCAAGGACGCGCGCGTGGCGCGCGGAGAGGTGGTGGCCGCGCATGAGCTCGTCGCCCTCTCCCTTAAGACGATGCATACCGCGCATGACGCGCCCCAGGAGCGACGCGAACTCGTTCAGATCCTCGACGAGAGAGTCATCGGCGCGCGCTTTGCCGAGGGCAAGGGCATTGCGATCATCTATTTGCATTGGGACTCCAAATAGTTTAGGTTGCGACTCAATCATAGCAGGCTCGTCCAACCCAAGGAGTCGTCGTGAAAAGCCTCGCCCATTGGAGCATCGACCACCGCCGCCTCGTGCTCGTACTCTGGATCGCCCTGGTTGTCGGCGTCTACGGAACCTCGACCGTGATCGGCAGTCGCTCGTCTAATAACTTCTCTCTGCCCAACACGGGATCCCAGCAGGCCACCAATCTGCTCAAGCAGAGTTATCCCGCGCAGGCGGGCGATTCCGACCAGATCGTTCTGCGGACCAGGCGCGGCAAACTCACCTCCCCCTCGGTGCGCGCGGCCGTCCAGTCGATGCTCGACCGCGTTGCCAGGCTGCCGCACGTCAGCAGCGTGACCAGCCCTTACGGCGCAAGCCACGCGGCGTCGACGATCTCGCGTGACGGGACGATCGGATTCGCTACCGTCAACTTCGATCAGGACGCCCAAAACGTGCCCAAAGCGGCCGTAACGCGGGTCATCAAGACCGCACAGAATATCCGCTCGCCGAGCCTGCAGGTCGAGCTCGGTGGTCAGGCCATCGAGCAGGCCCAGAACGGCTCGCTTGGTCCTGTGACGCTGGTCGGGCTGGCCGCTGCGGTCATCATCTTGCTGCTCAGTTTCGGCTCCTTCTACGCCATGGGCCTGCCGATTGTGACCGCGCTCTTTGGCCTCGGCACCGGCCTCGGCCTGATCGCGTTCGCCAGCCGCGTGCTTGACATGGCTGACTTCTCATCGCAGCTGGCACTGATGATCGGCCTGGGCGTCGGCATCGACTACGCCCTCTTCATTGTCACCCGCTACCGCGACGCCTACCGCGACAACGGCGGCAGCATCGCCGCCGCCGTGGAGACCGCGATGGACACCGCTGGCCGCGCTGTCGTGTTCGCAGGCACCACCGTCGTGATCGCGCTGCTGGGCATGTTCGCTCTCGGCGTCAGCCTGCTCAACGGCGCCGCGGTGGCGGCTGCGATCGGCGTGCTGCTCGTACTTGCCGCCTCGATCACGCTGCTGCCGGCACTTCTGACCTTCTTCGGTCGCAGAATCGGAAGCCGCGGGCTCCGGCTGCGGCGTCGCACCGCCGCAGTGTCCCGCGCCGGCTTCTGGGCGCGATGGGTCGAAGCCATTCAACGACGCCCCTGGCTTGCCGCGGTCGCCTCCAGCACGCTGCTCCTCGCCTTGGCTGCACCCGCGCTCGGCCTCCGGCTGGGATCCAGCGACGCCGGCAACGACGCCACCACGACCACAACGCGCCAGGCCTACGATCTACTCGCACGCGGCTTCGGGAAAGGCGTCAACGGCCCGCTACTGGTCGTCGCCCAAGTCCCCAAGACGGACAGCGTCGCCACCGCGAAGCAACTAGCTACGGCACTTCGGCAGACCCCCGGTGTCACCTCAGTCGCAGCGCCCCAGCTCAACCCGGCCGGCGACACAGCGACGATGCTCGTCTACCCCACCTCCGCACCACAGAGCCAGGCCACCACAACTCTCGTCAAGCATCTCCGCAACGACGTCATCCCGCCTGTCGCCCGAGCTACCCACAGCAGCGTTTACGTGGGCGGAGCGACTGCCACCGACGTCGACTTCGCCGGGGTGCTCTCGAGCAAACTGCCGCTCTTCATCGGCATCGTCATCCTACTCTCCGCACTCCTACTCCTCGTCGTGTTCCGCTCACTGCTGATCCCGCTCCAGGCCGCGGCCATGAACCTGCTCTCCTTCGGCGCCTCGCTGGGAGTCATCCAGGCGGTCTTCGAGCGCGGTTGGGGCGGCAGTCTCTTCGGCGCCCAACCCGGCCCGATCGAGGCATTTGTACCGGTGATGATGTTCGCCATCGCCTTCGGCCTCTCGATGGACTACGAGGTTTTCCTGGTCTCCCGCATCCACGAGGAATGGCAAAACCGCCGTGACCCATCCGTCGCCGTCCACGAGGGCCTCGCCCGTACCGGCCGTGTGATCACAGCAGCCGCAGCCGTCATGGTCGCCGTCTTCGCCTCCTTTATGTTCAGCGGTGAGCGCGTACTCGAACTCTTCGGCCTCGGCCTAGCCAGCGCCATCCTGCTCGACGCCATCGTCATCCGCCTGATCCTGCTCCCCGCCGTGTTCGAACTGCTCGCCCGCCATAGCTGGTACTTCCCCAACTGGCTCGACCGCCGTCTCCCACGCCTCGCCATCGAACCCAACCATCAGCCCCCCACCGCAACCCGCGAGCTAGAACTGGTCACCTAGCCCCAAGGTGGCGAGATTCTCTTGACCCGGTCTGGTTGACAGTGTCAATCAGACGGGTCGAGAGCAACTCCACTCACCATCACGAGGTCGTTCGTGCGAGCGAATTCATCACCGCCGGCCTGACCGTCCTCGCCCGGTGCAGGTTGACCTCACCAGAAAGACATGTTCATGCACACTCTCGACTGCAAGGTCACCGACCTCGACTTTCCCGTCGGCTCGAAGAACAAGACCGTCACCCGCATCACCGGTGAGACGGACGCGTTCCTGATCGACACCGGCTTCACGCGCGCCTCCGGTCGCGGACGTGGCCGGTGCCGAGGGGCTGAGCTCGCTCTCCGAGGCCCTCGCCGAGCCGATCCCCGCGCCGGTGCCTGCGGGCTGACCGGACCACACCGCCTGCACTACCAGGAGATCCGCCATGTACCCTGCCGCCCCAGCCACCGCACGCACACTCGAGCGCGGCCACCAGCACCGCGCCCAGTCCCCGGCCGCGTACGACCTGATCGCGATCGGATCGGGACCGGCTGGGCAGCGAGCCGCCGTGCAGGCGGCCAAGCTGGGGCGGCACACGGCGATCGTCGACCGCCCCACGGCGTTCGGCGGCACCTCCACCAACACCGGCACCGTGCCGTCCAAGGCGCTGCGGGCCGCCGTGGTGGAGCTAACCGGCATCGCCCACGGCACGGAGCGTGCCGCGTACCGCATCAAGGATCGGATCACGATCGACGACCTGCTCTGGCGGGCCCACGAGGTGATCCGCCAGGAGCGCCAGGTCATCGACGACCAGCTGAGTCGCAACGGCGTGGACGTCCTCCCGGGAACGGCCTCGTTCCTGGACCCCCACACCGTGGAGATCACGACCGCCTCCGCGATCGACCAGGTCCGTGCTGAAAGCTTCGTGATCGCAGTTGGCGCGAGGCCCGCCCGCCCGCAGGGCGTCGACTTCGACGGGCACACGGTGCTCGACTCCGATGGGATCCTGGGCCTGGCCGCCGTGCCGCGCACGCTGACGGTGGTCGGGGCGGGCGTCATCGGGCTCGAGTACGCCTCGATCCTCGCCGCGGTCGGCACGACCGTCACGGTCGTGGACAAGCGTGACCGGATCCTCGACTTCGTCGACGCGGAGGTCGCCGCCGCGCTGCAGTACCACCTGCGCGACCTCGGCGTCGTCTTCCGCCTCGGCGAGGAGGTGCAGTCCGTGAAGCGCCGCGCAGGTGGCGCGGTCACGGAACTCCGCAGTGGCAAGCGGATCCCCTCGGACGTGGTGCTCTACGCGGCGGGGCGTCACGGCGCGACCGACGGCCTGAACCTGGCCGCGATCGGCCTCGAGGCCGACCACCGCGGCAACCTCGCGGTCGGGCCCGACTACCGCACCGCGCAGCCGCACATCTTCGCCGCCGGCGACGTGATCGGCTTCCCGAGCCTCGCCGCTACGTCGATGGAGCAGGGTCGCCTCGCAGCCCTCGCGGCGCTGTCGGAGCCGGCCCACGCGCTGCCCGCGCTGCTGCCGTATGGCATCTACACGATCCCGGAAATCTCGTACGTCGGCCTGAACGAGGACGAGCTGACGCGTCAAGCGGTGCCGTACGTGGTCGGGGTGGCCCGCTACCGCGAGCTGGTCCGAGGCGCGATCAGCGGCGACCGCACGGGCGTGCTGAAGCTGGTCGTCCACGCGGGAACAAGCCGCGTCCTCGGGGTCCACATCTTCGGCACCTCGGCGACGGAGCTGATCCACATCGGCCAGACCGTCATGGCGGCCGACCTACCGCTGGGCTACCTCGTTGATGCCGTCTTCAACGTCCCGACCTTCGCTGACGCCTACAAGGTCGCAGCGCTCGATGCGGCGAACCGCCTAAACGAGATCGCAGGTCGCACGGGGGCCGTGTCAGCATGAACGCGACCCACCTCCCCGTCGTCGCTCGCGACGGGCCCGACGATGGAGGCCACGCGCCCCCGGAGCGGCTTCTCGGCATCCATTTAGCGGACGAGGTCGCAGCCGCCGTTCAAAGCCTCGTCGCCGTCCGCTGGCGTGCCGCCGAGCGCGCGCGGGGCGCCGGGCCGAGCGACGCTCGCGTCGAGGCCCGCGT
>JALYLC010000300.1 GCA_030774435.1 Actinomycetota bacterium | reverse complement strand
AAGACGAACGCGGTCACCTCCACGCTCGACTACGAGATGGATCCGGACGACGTGCACATCGGGCCGTCCGACCACGTGGCCTGGCTGAAGGACCGCAAGTGGGCGTACATCCGGCTCGAGGGCCGCGCCTTCGGCGACGTCCCGCTCAACGTCGAGCTCAAGCTCGAGGTCTGGGACTCGCCCAACTCGGCCGGCATCGTGATCGACGCGGTGCGCTTCGCCAAGCTGGCTCTCGACAACGGCATCTCGGGCGCGCTCGAGTTCCCGTCGGCCTACCTCATGAAGTCGCCCCCGGTGCAGCACCCCGACGAGTTCGCCCGCGAGCAGGTCGAGGACTTCATCCGCGTCAACGCCCGCCCCGGTGCACCCGTGCCCGTGGCCGCGACCCCGGTCGTGAACGAGAACCGGTAGCGATGAATGCGGGAGCCAGCGTGCTGGCCGACCTGCACATGCACAGCGAGCACTCGTGGGATTGCACGACCCCCATCGACGAGCTGCTCGACGCGGCACTCGCCGCGGGCCTCGGCGCGCTCGCCGTCACCGATCACAACACGATCGCAGGCGGCCTCGAGGCTCGCGCGCGCGCCGTGGAGCGCGGCCTGCCACTGCAGGTCGTGGTCGGGTCCGAGATCAAGACGGCCACCGACGGCGAGGTCATCGGGCTCTTCCTGCACGAGGATGTGCCGCGCGGCCTGACGTTCGCCGAGACGCTGGAGGGCATCCGCGCCCAGGGCGGCCTCGTCTACGTGCCGCATCCGTTCGACCACTTCCACACGACGCCCGCACGCGCCCTCCTGCACGAGCATGCCGGCGCCATCGACGTGCTCGAGACGGCCAATGGGCGCCTCTGGCTGGAGCGCGACAACCGCTCGGCCGAGCGCTTCGCGAGCGAGCACGGCCTGAGGCGCGGAGCCGGATCCGACGCCCACGTGCCGGCCGGCATCGGCACGGGCGCATTGCGCCTGGCGCCGTTCGACGACCCGACCTCCTTCCTACGCGCCGCGGACGACGCCGTGATCGTGCGCCGGCCGCGCAACATGCTGCGCTTGCAGGTCCAGAAGCGGCGCCGCCAGCGAGCCAAGTCGAGCTAGGCGGAGGACCGCAGGGATCGGCGGGCGGCGGTCGAACTCCGAGGCGGTGCCCGCGGACGAGCTCTACGAGCGTTACCTGGCGCGTGCGATCAGCGAGGTAAACGCACTTGGCGATGAGATCGCCCGCCGCGGCGACGCGCCCTCGCGCCAGCCCGTGCTGGGCTCCGGGCACCCGCTCGGCGACATCTTCCTGCTCAAGCACGACCCCACGCCCGCCGAGCTGACCGAGGGCGTCGCCTTCTACGGCCGCGTCGGCCAGGCCGTCCTCAAGTCGGTTCAACGCCTCGATATCGACCCGCTGCTCGTCTACGGCACGAACGTCGTCAAGCTGGGCGGCCACCACGGTCGCGACGAGCGCGAGCTCGCCGAGCGCGTCTATCCCATGTGGCTGCTGCGCGAGCTGCACATCGTGCAGCCCAAGATCGTGGTCGTGATGGGCGAGGACACGCTCGAGGTCGTCAACCGCCTCGACCTGGCGCTCGCGCAGCCGCTCGAGCCCACGCTTGGCGTCGTGCAGCACCTCACGCCGACGATCGAGGCACTGTTCACGCCGCCGCTCGAGCCGTCGCTCGACGATGCGGCCGCGAAGCGCCGCTTCTGGGCGGCCTTCCGCGCGCTCGGCGAGTGGTACGCGGCCCTGCCGCCGTACTGATCGAATGAGCGACAGGCAGGGTCTGGCACCGCCAGGCGGGGTCTGACCCCAGATGGCGGTGTGTGGCACGGACCTGGCGGCGAATGCGCAAAGCCTCTGGGCATGCGGGATGCAGGTCACCTGCGAGTCGGGATGACGTGCGTGCGACGACACGACTAACAGAGGTTGGGCGCCTCCGAACCGCCTGGTTGAGCCAACCGCCACCCTGGGGTCAGGCTCCGCCACTTGGGGTCAGACCCCGCCTGGCGGAGCCAGACCCCGTGTGTTACCCGCCGTACTCGGAACCGTCCTCGGAGTCCTCGAGATCGGCGAATCGAACGAGCCCCGCAGCCGGCTCGCGCGCCTCGGTCGCACTCAGCTCGACCGGATCTCCCTCCGGTGTCACTGCCTTGATCGTGATGCCTCCGCCATCGAGGCCACTCGGGTCGACCCAGACAGAGACGTCGTCATACACCTCGACGATGTGCTCCGGGTCCATCGAATCGCCGCTCACAGCTCGCGGTCGAAGCGCGCGACGCACTCGACGTGCGGCGTGTGCGGGAAGAGGTCGAACGGCCGCACGCGCGTGAGCGAGTAGCCGCCCTCGGTCAGGATCGGCGCGTTGCCCGCCAGCGTCGTCGGATTGCAGGACACGTAGACGATACGGCGCGCACCCAGCTCGGCCACGCGGCGCGCGGCCTTGGGCGTCATGCCTGCGCGCGGCGGGTCGAGGATGACCACGTCGGGTGCGGGCAGGCCCTCGGCGACCAGGTCGCGCGGCGCCTTGCCGGCATCGGCCGCCACGAACTGGATGTTGGCGACGCCGTTGGCGAGGGCGTTCTCCCGCGCGCGCTCGATCGCCTCGGGGACGATCTCGACGCCGATCACGCGGCGCGCGGCGCCCGCCAGCGCGAGTCCGATCGAGCCCGTCCCGCAGTACAGGTCCCACACGATCTCCCCGCCGGTCAGGCCGGCCTGCTCGATCGCGTCGTGGTACAGCACGTCGGCCATCTCGGTATTCGTCTGCAGGAAGGAGCCGGCCGACACGCGCAGCCGCAAGCCGCTGATCTCCTCCTCGAACCAGGAGCGGCCGAACAGCGGCCGCGTGGGAATGCCGCTGGCGACCTCGGCGACGCCGTCGTTGACCGCGTGCAGGACACCGACGACCCCTGGCGCCCGCTCCTCCAGCAGCGCCTGCAGGTTCTCCACGCCGGGCAGGTCGCCGCCAACGGTCACGAGGATGCACAGCAGCTCGCCCGTGCGTACGCCCTCGCGCACGACGAGGTGGCGCAGGAAGCCGCTGTTCGTACGCTGGTCGTAGGCCTCGAGCCCCTCGGCGCGGGCCCAGTCGCGGAACGCCTCGCGCAGGGCGTTGCCGCGCTCGCCCGTGAGCAGGCACACCTCGACGGGGACGATGTCCTCCCAGCGGCCCGCCTTGTGGAACCCGAGCGACACGCCTTCGGGCGTGCTCGTCCAGGCGTACTCCAGCTTGTTGCGGTAGGCGTACTGGCGCACGGCCGGCACGATTGGCTCGAGCGGAGGCTCGGGCAGCCCGGCGATGCGCTGCAGCGCGTCCAGTACCTGCTGCTGCTTGTGCTCCAGCTGTCGCTCGTAGCGCAGGTCCTGCCAGCGGCAGCCACCGCACGTGCCGAAGTGCGGGCACGGCGCATCGACGCGGTCGGGCCCGCCGGCGATCCGCTCGTACGCGATCGCCTCGCCGTGGCGGCGCTTGACGCGCTGGATCCGCGCCATGACGCGGTCGCCCGGGAGCGCGCGGTCGACGAACACCACCACGCCTTCGTGGCGCGCGACGCCACGCCCACCCGCTGCGAGCGAGTCGACGGTGAGCTCGAGCTCCTGTCCGACCCGAAACGGCGCAGCCACGGAGCGCAGCATAGGGGCGGCGCCGAGACCACGGCCCTAGTCGAGCGCCGGCTCCCGCAGCGGCACGGGATGGAGGCGGAGGGTGGCCAGCACCCCGAGCCCGGCCGCGACGGCGGTCGCGATCCAGAGGCTGCGGTAGCCCTGGGCGTCCGCGAGCGCGCCCAGCGGGACGGCGGCGAGCGCACCGCCGCCGAACAGCGCCGTGGACATCAGGGCGACAGCCTGCCCGGCGCGCGCCGCGCCTGCGATCTCGCCCGCGATCACGTACAGCACCCCGTTGAACCCGAGCGCCCCGAGACTGAGGACCACCAGGGCGGCGATGCGGATCGCGGTGCCTTCGGGCCACAGCACCCAGGTCAGGACGGCGGCGCAACAGGCGAGCATGCCGATGTCGCGCAGCGTCGAGACGCGCCGCCTGCCTCCGCCGAAGTCGGCCAGTCGCCCCCAGCCGATGCGGGCGGTCATCGCGCTGATGCTGACGAACGCGAACAGCAGGCTGCCGTCTCCCCTGCTCCCGCCGCCGTCTCGCAGGGCGGGCACGCCGAACGTCAACACCGTGGTGAGCGCCACGATGTAGCAGAGCGCAACCACGAGCAGCCGGGCCATGCCCGGGGCCTTGAGCACCTCGAACGGGGCGACGACGCGCCTCGCCGCGGTCGCCGGGACGAGCGGCCCGTGGGGCGTGTCGAGCGCGAACACGATGGCCGTGATCGCGGTGAGTGCTCCGCTCAGGCCGAGTGCGAGGCGCACGCCGCTGAGGTGGACGGCGAGCGGCAGCAGCAGCGCCGCGAGCAACCCGCCGAGGGCAACGGACATCTGGCGCATGCCGATCGCGAACCCGCGCCGCTCGGGTGGAAAGCCGTAGAACACGGACACGGTCGCCCCGACGGCGACGACCGCGCCGGCCACGCCGCTGGCGAAGAGCGCCAGTCCCAGCCCGATGGGGTTCGTCAGCAGCGATCCACCGATCAGCAGCAGGCCGCTGGCGGAGCCCGCGAACAGCAGCGGAATGCGCGGCCCCGAGCGATCGACGATGACCCCGGCGACGATCAGGGCGACGGCGTTGCCGAGCGCGGTCGCGTTGACGAGCGCGCCGAGGCCCGCCGCGCTCAGCCCGTAGCGGCTCTGCAGGTCGGGGGCGATCACCCCGAGCCCCCACTGCACGATCGAGATCGACGCCTGGCAGGCGAGCGCGAGGACCAGCAGCCGGTAGGGACTGCGAGCAGTGTGCTCGGCTCTCACTCCTCGAGGGCCGCCACGGCCAGCAAGGCCGCGCAGAACAGGCGCCAGGCGAGGTACGGATCTTCCTGCGGGGCGGCCAGCTCGCGCAGGACGGCCGCAGCCCGGGGCAGGTGTGATCCGGTCGCCCGGGCCAGGTCGCCGCGAATCGCATCGGACAGCGCCCGGCGGCGCTCGCCGCTCGCGAGCTCCTCCGAGAGCGCTGTGACGGCTCGGGCATCGGCCGCGCCGATCGCCTCGTTCGGATCGCCGGCCGCCGCCGCCAGCAGCAGCGAGCGCCGCACCGCGCCGCGCACCTCGTCCTCATCGATGCCCACCTCGTCGCGCAGTCGCGCGAGCAGCGGCGGGCCCGCCAGGGCGGCCCATTCGCTCTCGGGATACGAGGCGAGGGCGAGATCGATGTCGCGGAGCTCGGTCACGGGTGGACGCCATCTTGACACCCGGGACGCGTGTCTTGCCGCGCTCTTTACGCGCCCGCCGCGACCATGCCTTCCAGACAGCGGTGCGACCGGAATGCCTGCCCCGGTCGCACCGCTTTCCTGATTTTTCGCGGCGCTCGAGGGCCTTACGCGCCGACGCTGGCGCGACTCGGCGCGCGGTGCTCGCGCACTGCCTGCTCGAACGCCTCGACGACGGCCGGGTCGAACTGGGTGCCCGCGTGTTTGCGCAACTCGACCAGCGCGTCGGCGGTGCTTCGCCCACCGCGATAGGGGCGGTCAGACACCATCGCGTCGAAGGCGTCGCAGACCGAGATGATGCGCGCGCCCAGCGGAATCTGCACGCCCGCGAGGCCGTCGGGGTAGCCGGTGCCGTCCCAGCACTCGTGCGAGAAGCGGACGAGCGGCGCCAGCTGCCGCAGGCGCTCGACCGGCTCGAGGATGCGCGCGCCGATCTCGGGGTGCGCGCGCATGTGCTCGAGCTCGCCCGAGCTGAGCGGGCCGCGCTTGCGAAGGAGCTCCGACGGGATCCCGATCTTGCCGATGTCGTGCAGCACCGCGGCGTGCTCGACGTCGCGCAGGGCTGCCGCATCCAGGCCCAGCACTCGTCCCACACGCCGCGCCAGATCGGCGATCGAGAGCGCGTGTCCCGAGGTGTACATGTCCTGCGCCTCGAGCGCGCGCACGAGCGCGTCGATCGTGGCCAGAAAGCTCGCCTCCAGCTCGGTCGCGATGCGCTGGCCGTCGAGCGCCAGCGCAGCTTGCAGCGCCATGCCCTCGAGCAGCGCGAGCTCGGCCGCCGCGAACGGCAGGCCGGAGAGACGCAGCACGCTGAGCGTGCCGACGAGCCCGCCGTGCAGCTGCACGGGCACCTCGGCGGTCAGTGCGGCCGCTGGATACTTCGAACCGGGCGGTAATCCCCGCTCGCCGGCGGACGAAACGACTGTCTCGCCGGCCGCGAGGCGCAACTCGGCGACGACCGAGCGATCGCGCTCGTAGCGCTGGACGACGGCCTCCCCTGCCGCGCTGCCCGCGCTCCCGCAGCGGACGCTGTCGCCGTTCTCGTGGAGCCACAGGGTGCAGCGGTCGCAGGGCACGCGCTGGAGCACGGCGCGCGTCAGGGCCTCGCCGATCGTGTCGGGCGTCGCACTGTGCGCGAGCTCTCGGGCGAGGTCCAGGAGCACCTGCGTGCGCGCGCGCTCCTCCGCCGCCTGCTCGTGCAGGATGGCGTTCTGGAAGGCGAGCCCGGCAACGTGCGCCATGACCTCGAGCATGCGCACGTCGTCGCGGTCGAAGCGACCCTCGCCGTCGCCCGCGAGCACGAGCGCGCCCACGGTTGCGTGCTCGCCCACGAGCGGCGCGGCCAGCAGCGTCGACCCCGCCAGATCCACGAGCAGCGCCTGGCCCCCGATCATCGCCTCGAGGGCGCGCGGTCGAAGGTAGTCCAGAGCGCGGCGCTTGCGGGTGCCCGAGGACGCGATCGGCGTCTCACCCACGTCGTCGCCGACCCGAGCCCAGACCGCTGCACGGTCGTGCGGCAGGGTCTCCCGCAGCACGCGCAGCAGCGACCTCGCGACGTCGGCCGGGCGCTGAGCGGCCGAGAGCGTGCGCGAGAGCGTCTGCAGGTGGCGCATCTGCTCGAACGAGCGCCGGGTGCGTGCCGCCATCGAGGGCGAGCGGCGTGCGATCAGCCGTTCGTCGGCGAACGTGATGCGGTCCTTGCCGAGGCGCTTGGCCTCGTACAGCGCGGCATCGGCGGCCTGCAGGAGATCGCGCAGGTCGCCGCCGTCGCCGGGCCAACTGGCCACGCCGAAGGAGAGCGTCAGCCGCCAGCCGCCCAGGTCGATGCCGGCCAGGCTCCGCTGCAACCGACGGCAGACCGTGCGCGCATTGGCCTTGGTGGTCTCGGGCAGCAACAGCGCGAACTCCTCGCCGCCGATGCGGAAGACGCTGTCGGCCGGGCGCATGCCGCGTAGTAGCAGCGTGCCCACGTCCCGCAGAGCGTCGTCCCCCGCGACGTGGCCGCGCGTGTCGTTCAGCTCCTTGAAATCGTCGATGTCGGCGAGCACGAGCGCGAATCCCGCCGAGCGCGCCGCGACGAGGCCGCGCATTGTCTCGTGGAAGCTGCGGTGGTTGGCGAGGCCGGTCAGCGCATCCGTCGCCGCCTCCGCCTCCTTGCGCTCGAACGCGCGCAGGCTCTCGAGCGCCACGGCAGCGTGCGCCACGAGCAGCGCCGAGTCGTCGACCAGATCGGCCGCGAGCGCCGTGCGGCCGCCGTAGCCGGCCAGGTAGCCGTGCGTGCCGGTCGAGGTCCGCAGCGGCAAGCCGAGCTGGCAGCCCTCGAGCTCGAATGTGCGCTCGTAGCCGCCGGCATCTGCCAGAGCCGCGAGCCCGGCGCCGTCCAGCGCGCGCTCGCTCGAGCGCTCGTCGCGCAGCCAGGTCTGCGCCAGCACCAGCTCGCCCTCGACGATCTCGCCGACCTGCACGCATGCGAGCCCGAGCGCGCTCCCGATCGCGCGGGCGACGACGCTCAGAACCGCGCCGTGCTCGCGGGCTTCGGCCAGGCGTGCGAACGCCTGCCACAGCCAGCGCGCGCCGGCAGGCTGCCCGGTGTCGGGC
>JALYLC010000299.1 GCA_030774435.1 Actinomycetota bacterium | reverse complement strand
CGCGAGTGCCGCGCAGGCCGCGACGCGCTGCTGCTCGCCGCCGGAAAGCGCACTCGGAGGGTCGTCGGCGCGGTCGGCGAGGCCCATGCCGTCGAGCAGCGCGAGCGCCCGCCGCTTGCGCTCGTGCGCCGAGACCCCGCCTAGCGCCAGCGGCAGCGCGACGTTGTCGGCGCAGGAGAGCGCAGGCGAGAGTGCGCGCGCGTAGTGCTGATCGAGGAATCCGAGCCTCTGCGAGCGGAATGCCGCGGCCCGCCGCGGCCCCAGTCGCATGACATCCACGCCGAGCGTGCGAGCGATGCCGGCGGACGGGCGGTCGAAGCCGGCGGCGATGCGCAGCAGCGAGCTCTTGCCCGATCCGCTCGGTCCCAGGACGACGCAGCGCTCGCCGCGCACGACCGAGAGCGTCAGTCCCTGCAGCGCGACGGCGCCCGTCGCGCTGTCGGCGTGGATGCGGAAGACGTCGCGCAGTTCCAGTGCGAGCGTCTCGTTCACTCGGCCCACTGCTCCCCCGTGACGCCCCGCCCGGCGGAGCCGCGGCGGTAGGCCACCCGCAACGAGGCCTCCACGAGCGCCGCAGCGAGCAGTGCGAGCAACGCGGCGGCTCCCGCGATCGTGATCCACGGCGTGATGCGCTGGAGCGGGGGATCCGGCACCGCGAGCGTGGCGTCGACCGCCAGCAGGCGGCCCGTCGCGACGGCCAGCCCGATGCCGAGCCCGACGCCGGCGAGCACGCCGAGCAGCGCGAGCCCCAGAGCGCGCCAGCGCACGCAGGCGCGCAGCGCGCGCGGGCCCGCGCCCTGCGATTCCAGGTCGAAGAGGCTGTCGCCCTCGTCCCGCAGGAAGCCGAGGGTCGCGAGCGCGACGCCGAGCAGCGCGAGTGCGAGCGCCGCGAAGGCAGCGGCGACGAGCGACGAGACGATGCCGCGCGCGATCGGATCGCTCTGCAGATCACTATGGATGGCCGCACGCGAAGAGAGGTCGAGCGCTGCGAAGGGCGGCTTGCGGAGCGCGGCGGCGACGCGCTTCGAGGCGCCCGGCGGTGTCGAGAGCCAGAGCTCGTCGGGGATCGCCGAGGGCAGGTCGTCGGCGCCGAGCGCCGCGGCGAGGGACGCCTCGTCGGCGATCACGAAGCTGTCGCCCGAGTCCTGGGTCGTGGGGAAGCGCGTGGCGACGGCGACGAGCCGCGCGTGCACGACCTGGCCGCCGAACGACAGCTCGAGCGCTTGGCTGGCGCCCGCGCTGGCTGCAACGTCGGGGCTCGCGACGACAGGCAGGCGGCGGTCGTCGAACGGCTGCTGCGGGCGGAGCACGGCCTGCTGCGACGTGTCGATCACGTAGCGCAGCGTCAGCGAGCCGGCGCTCGAGCCGGCGTCGACCCCGCCGTGGCCATGCCAGGCGCCGAGCAGCGCCAGGCCGACAGCGCCGGTGGGGGTCACGGCCGAGAGCCGACCGAGTACGAGGGTGCCCGCAAAGCCCTTCGCGCCGTTGCGGCCCTCGGCGCCTCCATGCGCTGCCGACCGCTGGTCGTTGGACGGGAGCTGAAGCTGGATCGCGATCACGCGCCCGCCGCGCAGCGCCTCCGGCACCGTGACACTGAGCGTCCGGTCGACGCCCTTCGGGGGCACTGGTGGCCGGAGTTGCGCCGCATCGCCAGTGGCCGTCTGCACGACGAGCACGAGCTGCGTCGCGCTGCCCGTCATGTGCACCGGCAGCCTGAGCTCGGTGGCGGAGCGCGGAATCGCGATGCCGGCGAGCGCGACCGCCGCCCTGGGCCGTAGCAGCCGCGCGAGCTCGGCCGGCGACTGCGAGGAGAAGTCGCCGCGCCAGCCGTGCAACTGCCGGAGGGCGTCCGCCGGCACCCCGATAACGGTGGGCGTGAGTGGCGTCCCGCGGGAGCCCGCCGCATCCGCGACCTGCCGCAGGATCGGGAACGCGCCAACCCCTGGAGCCAGTCCCCGGTAGCCCGCCAGGGTTGCCGCGTCACGCGGAGCGACGAGCGCTGCCCCCTCGTTGAGCGTGTAGTCGAGCGGCACCGCGTAGGCGGCGCGCTCGCTGCTCGAGCTGTCGAGCGTGGCGCGGTAGGAGAGCGCGAACGTCGCGAGCCCGACCGAGACGGCGAGGAAGCCCGCGACGCCGGCGGCGCGCGACGGCGAGCGATGCAACGCCAGCAGCGCCAGGCGGAGCGTCACGGGCGCCCTGCCCGAGGCGCGCAGGCCCGTCCGGATGGCGGGCTCCAGGAGGCGTCCGAGCAGGACGGCGAAGGCGAAGCTAGCGAGCAGGGGGGTCGCGGCGAGCGTGAGCGCGGGCCCGGCACTGAGCGTCCCCTGGTCGCGCGAGCCGCCCGCGAGCAGCAGCGCAAGTGCAATGACGGCACCGACGGCGGCCATGTCGACCGGCCTCACGCCGGCCGGCCGGGCTCCGTCCTGTCGCCGCAGTGCGAGCGCAACCACGGCGAGCGCGCCGATCGACCCGGCGGCGACGAGCGCGATGCTGGCCGGCGTCGCCAGGCCGTGCGAAAGCGCTGGGCCCACAGGCACATGCGACCGGTGCGCGATGATCGCGACCGCCGCCACGCCGATCGCCAAGCCTGCGGCGACGCCGGGCAGCACGGCCGAGAGCGACTCGGCGAGCACGAACGCCGCCTGCTGCGAGAAGGTCGCACCGCGCTGGCC
>JALYLC010000298.1 GCA_030774435.1 Actinomycetota bacterium | reverse complement strand
GTAATGAGTCGCGGTCGTCAGACCCAGCAACCAGGTTGCGAGCTCTGCGCGAGCACGCCCGCAGCGCACCCGGGCTCGCTAGCTGATGGCAAGTTGGGCTTGTTCGCCGTCTCCGCCGTACTCCAGTTCGACCGGAGGGAAGTCGCCCGACTCCAAGTGGGCGATGCCCTTGGCTGCGAAGCGGATGGTCAGGCTCGCGGTTTGCCCCGGGTTGAGCTCAGGCGACGCGCCTTTCTCCTGTGGAAGGTCGGCGAAGACGTGCAGGTCGTCGACCATCGAGCCGGTGTTCGTGATGAGGAAGGTCACGTTGCCGCAGGGGACCGTGGATTGCGAGACGGAGATCGAACCTGGGGTCTGATGCATCTGCACGATGACGGTCGTCGCGACCGGATTCGTGCAGGGCTCGAGCGCGTTCAGTAGGCCTCTGACTCGCCCACCGTGATCGCGGCGGACGGAGGAGTATGTGTGGAACCCCTTGGTGAGGTTCACCGTAAGTGTGGTCGATCTGCCGGCCGCGATCTGCGGCGTCTGCTTGCCGCCGATCGCGAAGTCTCGGGCGACCTTCCCCCTGTTAGCGATCTTGAATACGAGCGGTCCGGCGAGCACGTTCACTGGTGCGACCTCGACCGCGGCGCTCGTGATCCTGACCACGACCGTGCTCTGGCTGGGATCCGCTTGCGTCGCGTCAGCGCCTATGGCGAGCGAGGCTGCGGCGAACGCACCTGCTGCGATTGTCTTCACGCTCACCGACGCGACCGTCTTTACGACGGCTTCATGATCAGCAGCTGAGGGCTGCCGCTCGAGCCGCTCTGAAGCGGAAAGTAGACGAGGTGTGTCCGGGAGTCGACCGCGACCGTATGTGCTTCGGTCGCGAGGAACCCCTCTCCGAGCTTTCGAACGCCGTGTGCGGTTTCTGCGAACACTGTGACGATACCACTCTCGGACGAGACGTAGAGCCGGCGGAGCGATGTGTCGAACGCGAGGACGTCCGGCGCGTCGCCGACGCTGGCGTGTCCGGTCACGGTCATCGTCCGGAGGTCGAGCGTCAAGAGCGTTGCATTCTGGTTGCAGGCGACGAAGGCGAGGCGTCGCGTCGAATCGACATAGAGGCCGTGGTTGTTGTCGCAACCAGGCATCGGGACGCGACGGATAATGCGATTCGTTTTCGGGTCGATGACGACCACATCGCCGCGCGTCTGCACGTCGGCGAGAATGTGGCCCGACCCGGCGTCGTACTGAACGTTGCCTGCATCGCCGCCCAGGGGGATCGTCGCGATCCGCCGGCCGCGGGCATTGAGCACCGTCTCGACGCCACCACTCTCGTCGGAAACGAAGACGTGGCGCTCAACCGGGTCATAGACGAGGCCGTCGGGGTACTGGCCGGCAGGCGTGCGCGCGATGACCGCGTCCGTCTTGGCGTTGATCGTCAGCACCTGCCGCGCGTTCGTCGCCGAGGCGAAGACACGGCCAAGTTGCGGCACAGCAATCGCTCCGTGCACGCCGGGCACCGGAAGCGTCCGCACGATTTTGCGTCGGCGGACGTCAAATACGAGAAGCTCACTCGCGTCCATATGCGCGATGTACAACCTGTTCGAACCAGGGTCGAGGCTCGTGTAGTCGAAGCGGACGCTCGCGCCAGACAGGGGAACTCGACCAACCGCCTGCAGAGGCAGCCGCCCCGACGTGCCTGCGAGCGCAGCCGCGGCAGCCGTGCTGACCGCGAGAACTCCGACCGCGGCAGCACGAACCGCCCTAGTCAACCGCTGGGTTCCCAAAGAGCTAATAGTCGTCCATTGGCAGTCCCACGAGTGTTGCAACCGCTGTTGCAGTTCCGGTTATACTCCGGCGGTGGCGAGTCGGCGGGCCTCCTGGGTGCTGCTTGCGTACCGGCTTCCGCGGGAGCCTTCAACGCCGCGGAGCACGCTCTGGCGGAAGCTGCGCCGGCTTGGGGCGGCACAGGTGCTGGACGGGCTGGCAGCGCTACCGCTGGACGCGCGCAACCGAGAGCAGCTCGAGTGGCTCGCGGACGAGGCCGTTCAGGCGGGCGGTGAAGCGACCATCTGGGTGGGTGAGCTGGTATCGGCTGCGCAGGAGCGGGAGCTCGCCGGCCGGATGGCAGGGTCCGTCACGGCCGAATACCGACGCCTCCTGGCGGACGTCGTGGCTGCCCGCGCCGAGCCGGCGGGGCAGCGTCGGCGGACGCTTGCCAGGCTGCGCCGCGAGTTGCGCCGAATCCGGGCGCGCGATTATTTCCCGCCGCCTGAGCGGGAACTTGCGCAGCAGGCCGTCGAGGAGTTGGCGGCGTTGGTGGAGGAGCCGGTCGCGTGAAGTGGGCGA
>JALYLC010000297.1 GCA_030774435.1 Actinomycetota bacterium | reverse complement strand
CGCCCGTCACGGCCGCCCCCAGGGCAATCCCGAGCAACTCGCCGCGGCGCTCGGGCGGCGCCTCCGCCGCGAGCCACGCCAGGCCGCCCGTCCAGGCGATGGCCGCGCCCGTGCCCTGGGCGAAGCGCAGGACGTCCAGCAGCCACACGCGATCCGCCAGGCCGAACCCCGCGCAGCACGTCGCCAGGACGAGCATGCCCACGACGGTCGTCGCGCGCAGCCCGGTACGCGTGGCGAGCCATGCGCCGGCCAGCGCGCCCAGGGTGCCGCCCGCCGGATAGGCGCCGCTGAGCACGCCCACGCCGGTCTTGGAGAGCCCGAACTCGCGCGACAGCTCCGGCAGCAACGGCGTCAGGGCCGCGAAGAACAGCGTCTCGACGAGCACGACAGCGCACACCAGGATGAGGAGACGGCGGTCGGCCACCGCGGCAGCCTACGGCCGTGGTCACCGAGGTGTGCTGCTCCCGCCCGGGGGCAGATCCGCGAAGCTGCTCTCGCGGGCTTCGTGGCCGGTCGCGGTAGTGCTCTACGGGAGGTGCTCGATGATCATCACGTACGCCGAGGTCGAGCCGCTGGATCGAGGAGGCGGGATTCGAACGGTGCCTCTCGTTACCCCGGAATCGCGTCCTGGAGCGCCGATCACGACCGGCATCAGCATCTACCCGCCGGGAACCGGGGCGCCGTTGCACAAGCACAATTGCGATGAGCAGGTGACGCTGATCGGGGGACTCGCAGAGGTCGAGATCGACGGCGTCGCCAGGCCGCTCGAGTTGCGCGACACGACCTACATCCCGCAAGGTGCCGAGCACGCATTCCGCAACCGCGGCGGCGAGGACATGACGATCCTCTGGATCTACTGCTCCGACCGCGTGACGCGCACGCTCTCCGACGGCGGAGAGACGGTCGACCACCTGTCTGTACGCGACCGCATGGGCTGATCCCCGGCTCGCGTCGCCGCGTCGTCATCCGGCGAGGCGCACTCCGCCCTCGGGCGTGACGGCGTAGACGTCCTCGACCCGGACTCCGAAGCGACCGGGGAAGTACACGGCGGGCTCCACGGCGAAGACCATGCCGGTCTCGAGCACCATCGGCTGGCTCGGGATCAGCTGAGGGTCCTCGCCGACCTCGAGCCCGATGCCGTGGCCCGCGTGGTGGGCGAAGACGCCGTCCGGGAAGCGCGCGAGGATCGCACGCCGCATTCGCTCGAACACGTCGCAAGCGGGCATGCCGGGGAGCAGTTCCCGCCCGGTGTCTGCCAGGATCGAGGCGATGCCTTCGACGACCGACTCGACCTCCGGGTTGTCGCCCAGAATCGTCGTTCGCGTCGTGTCCCCCCAATAACCGCCCGCGCGAAGCGCGAGATCGGCGAGAACCGGATCGCCCCCCGCCGGGCGGGCGGCGCCAGGCACCTCGACAGGTGATGCGACCGCCGCCGTACGCGGGCCGCAGAAGACACTGCCGACGAATTCGATGGGCTCGCCGGCCTCGTTCTGCGCTGAAGCGAGCGCCGCCGTGAACAGCTCGATCTCGCTCATCTCCTCGCCTGCGAGCTCCGCGACCTGCCGCTGCGCGCCGAGAGTCAGCTCCACCGACCGCCTCACGGCTCGTAGCTCGTCCTCGTCCTTTACGCGCCGGACCTCCGCAGCCAGATCGTCGATCGCGACCGCACCGTCGAACGGGCTGATGCCCGCGACGCCGATCCGCCCCCGGCACAGCTCGCGGCAGGTAGCGACGAGCTTCGGCAGCCAGTCGAAATCGAGGAAGCCGTCGTCCCCGTAGGCGACCACCGCATCCGCGTGCCCCGAGGCGGCTTCGAGCTCGTAGCGCGGGACGACGAGTGTGCACGCGCCGTCATCGGCCAGCACGACGGCTGTCGCGGACGAGAGGTACCGGCTGTACCCGGCGAGGTGGACGGCATGGCTGGGCCCGACGAGCACGGCGCTCATGCAATCCCGCCGGGCGAGGCCCTCGCGGAACCGCGCGTCGCGCGTCAAAACGCGGGGACGGAAATGACCGGTGCGTCCGTCGCCGTCGGGTAGGTCGAGGCCATGCCTTCCTTCTCGAACTGCGCCCGGTAGCGCGCGAGCTTGTCGCGGTCGACCTCGAGTCCGAGCCCGGGCGCCTCCGAGATCTCGAGCGTCCCGCCGGTGTAGTCGAGTGGTGCGGTCACGTAGTCGTCGGCGAGGAAATCGGGGTGGCCCTGGATCGCCAGGATGGTCGAGCTCGACGTGCACATCACCTGCATGTGGGCTGCGAGAGTGATCGTCGTCGCATTGAACGCGTGGTTGACGAACGGCAGGCCGGCCATCTCGCACAGCCCGAGGATCTTCTTCGTCGCGAGCAGACCGCCCTCCTGATGCGGATCGGTCATGATCACGTCGGCGGCATTGCGCTTGACGATTTCGAGAATCTGGTGCTGGCCCCACGACGTCTGGTTGGCGCCGACCGCGACGCCGCTCGCCCTTCGCACGTGCGCCATTCCGTCGAGGTCGAACATCGAGACCGGCTGCTCGATGTACTCGATCACGAAGGGAGCCATGCGCCGTAGGACGCGCACAGCCGTGCCCGGGCTCCAGCCCTCGTTCGCGTCGACGCGGATCTTCGCTCCCGGCCCGACCGCCTCGCGCACCCGCCGCACGAGCTCGATGTCACGCTCCTCCTCGATTGCCACCTTGAAATAGATCGTCCCGAACCCGCGGCCGACCGCGTCCCGTGCCTGCTCGACCATCGCATCGAGATCGCTCTGCGCCTGGATGTAGTACATCGATGCGAACGACGTCTTGAGCGCGCCGCCGAAGAAGGCTGCGATGGGTTGGCCGAGGTGCTTGCCGACCGCGTCCCAGCACGCCATCTCCAGCCCGCCCAGGACGAGCGCCGCCGTCCGGTGGAACGGGTACCAGCCCGCGCCGAGGACGCGGTTGACGAGACGCTGCGGCGCGAGCGGCGTGTCGCCGACGAACAACTCGCTCATCTGCTCCGTCATCGCCCGGATCACGTCCGGATTCGGACCCATGCAGACGTTGACCTCACCGGTGCCCGTGACGCCCGCGTCCGTGTGAAGCTCGACCAGGCCGACGGTGTAGGACGAGCGTTTTCCCCAGACCCAGACCTCGGGGCGGACCAGTGGCAGGTTGAGGAATGTGAGATCGATGTGCTCGATCTTCATGGCAGCGCCTCGCGAAGGTCGGCGGGGACGTCGGGAATCCCGACGTTGTGGCCGCCAGGGCCCGGAGGTACCGCGCGCCAGTCGGTGTAGCGATACCCCGCGGTGAGACCGCCGTCGGCGACCACGATTGCGCCGGTGACGTACGCGGCGTCGTCTGAGGCGAGAAAGGCGTGTACTGCGGCGATCTCGGCCGTTGAGGCCGGGCGGTCGAGCGGAATGCGCGCTCGGTGCTTGGACCACTGCTCGGGGTCAGCGAGCACGCGCTGCGTAGAGCGCGTCGCCACCCATCCAGGAGCGACGGCGTTGACGCGGATGCCCCGCGGAGCGAGATCCACGGCGAGTGAGCGCGTGAGCGATGCGACCGCTCCCTTCGACGCGTTGTAGGTCACCTGGAACTCCTCGCCCGTGATGCTCGCCGTGGAGGCCGTATTGACGATTGCGCCGCCCGGCTGCATGACGGCAGCTGCCTGGCGGGACATCAGGAAGGTCCCGCGCACGTTGACCGCGAGCGTCCGGTCGAGGTGCTCGACGGGCGTCGTGAGAAACTCCTCGTAATAGGCGACCCCGGCGTTGTTGACGAGAACGTCGAGGTGACCGAAGCGCGAGCGCGCGAGCTCGATCACGCTGCGAGCTTGGTCCTCGTCGGCGATGTCGGCCGCGACGCCCTCCGCGTCGACCCCGCGCTGTCGCAGGTCGTCGACAGCCTGCTCGAGATCGGCCGCGTCGGCCGGGGCGCACGCGATCGCGAGCTGGGCGCCCTCGGCGCCGAGGCGCTCGGCCACCGCAAGGCCGATGCCGCTGCTGGCGCCGGTGACGACCGCGACCTTGCCCTGGAACCGCATCACAGGACCTCGCGGCCGAGGTCCTCGTACACCCCCGCGTCGACGATTGTCGCGACTTCCCGGAACTCGCCGTGATTGTCGAGGATGTGCTGCTTCTGGAACTCGGCGTTCCAGGTCTCGAACGTCGTGAAGTCCTTGATCCTCCAGACGACCATGTAGCCCGGTTTCGGGCCCATGCGCCACGTCCTGCCGATGATCATTACGAGCTCCTCGCCCGGATGGGCGGCCGCCCAGCGCTCGTTCGACATGCGAACGACCTCCTGGAACTGCTTCTGCGGCACGCCGTCATTCTTCTCGACGAACTCGATGTAGTACACGCGACCTCCTTCGACGTCGGCCCGCCGACTCTAACCGTCGTGTGCGGGAGATGTGGTTAGATCGGCGCGTGAGCGAGCGGCGGGATCTCGGAGGCGGAGTCTGGAGTTTCCAGTCGCCGCTCTGGCAGACGAACTCGCTGCTCGCGGTCGCCTCGGGTGACGTGCTCCTGTGCGATCCCGCCTTCACGCCGGATGAGATCGGCGTGATCGCGGAGGAGGCCGGGCGCCACGCGGGCGGGCTGTCCTTCCTCGTCGTCACCCACGCCGACTACGACCACGTGTGCGGTATCCCGTACTTCGGGGACGCGCACGTCGTCGCGGGAGCCGGCGCGGCAGCGAAGATCCGGGATGGAAGCGCCGCGGCCGGCCTGCTGAGCGGCGGCGAGGAGTGGGGAGTCGAGTGGCCCACCGGCCTGCGCGTCGACCGCGAGGTCGCCGCCGGCGAGGTCGACCTCGGCTCGTTCCGGGTCGCAGTGATCGATGCGGCCAGTCACGGCCGGGAGGGACTGGGCTATGTGCTGCTCGAGCAGGGAATCCTGCTCCCGGGCGACAACCTCTCGTCCATCACGATTCCACTCCTGGCCGGGAGCCTGGTCCGCGCGCGGGAGGCCACGGAGCGACTGCTCGAGGCACTCGGCCGCTATCCCCTGCGCTTCGTCGTCCCGGGGCACGGGCCGGTGCTGTCACCCGAGCAGGCGCGGCAGATCGGCGAGGCGGATCTGCGCTACCTCGAGCAACTGGAGGCCGCCGCGCGCGAGGCGGCGCGCGACCGGCTGAGCCCGGGGTACGCAGTCGTACATGTGTACGAGGTCGAACCGCCGCGCCCCGACACGGCGGACTTCGGGATCTACGGCATCCACGGCGGCAATGCGCGGCTCGCCGTGCGCGAGCAGGGCGTCGACCTGTAAGAGCTTCTAACTCACAGCGCGGCGGGCGCCGCGATCGAGGGCGCCGCGGCGACGAGACGCTTCGTGTAGTCGCTGCGCGGCGACGAGAGCACCGAGCGAACCGCTCCCTCCTCGCAGATGAGACCGTTCTCGAGCACGAGCACGCGGTCGGCGACGCTGGCGACGATGCCGAGATCATGGCTGATGAAGAGCAGCGACAATCGGAGCTCGCGGCGCAACTCGGCGAGCAGATCGAGCACGGCGGCCTGGATCGAGACATCCAGCGCGGAGGTCACCTCGTCGCAGACGAGCAGCGCGGGCGCCGCCGCGAGCGCGCGTGCGATCGCGACGCGCTGGCGCTCCCCGCCGGAGAGCTCGCCGGGGTATCGCCGCGCCAATCCCGCCGGCAGGCGGACCTGCTCGAGCAGCCGTGCCACCTCCGGCTTGGCCCGTTGCAGGCTGAGGCCGCGCAGCGCTCGCACCGGCCAGCTGATCGCATCCTCGACCGAGCGCCTCGGGTTGAGCGAGTCGTACGGGTTCTGGAACACGATCTGGATTGCGCGCCGTTGCTCGCGCGTGCGGTGCGCGGCGACTGCCGCGAGCGGCTGGCCGGAGGCGAGGATGCGGCCCGCATTCGGGGCGTGGAGACCCACGATGCAGCGCGCGATCGTGGTCTTTCCGCTGCCCGACTCGCCGACGAGGGCGACGCAGGCGCCGGCCTCGACGGCGAAGCTGACGCCGTCGGCGGCCACGACCTCGCCCTGGTTGGTGCGATGCGATGCGTGCAACGCCTCGACGCTCAGCAGCGGCTCCTCCTCGCCCTCACCCGGCGGGGCGTCGAGGCGCGGCTCCATACGGGGGAGCAGCGTCGACTGCCAGCGCAGGCAGCGGACGAGGTGGAGCGAATCGACTGGCTCGAGGTGCGGCATCTCCTCCTCGCAGGCCGCCACTCGCAGGTGGCAGCGTGCCGCGAACGCGCAGCCGGCAGGACGATCGAAGACCCCGACGGCGACCCCGGGGATGCCGATCAGCCGCCGTGGCTCGACGTGGTCCGGGACGCTCGAGATCAGCCCTGCGGAGTACGGGTGGCGCGGGGTGGAGACGATGGCCTGCGTGGGGCCGACCTCGACGACGCGCCCTGCGTACATGACCGCGACGCGGTCGGCGATGGACGACACGACGGCGAGGTCGTGGGAGACATAGACGAGGGCGATGGAGCTCTCGCGCTGCAGCCGCGCCAGCTCGGCGAGAATGCGCGCCTGTGTCACGACGTCGAGGCCCGTGGTCGGCTCGTCCAGGACCACGAGCGGCGGGTCGCAGACCAGTGCCAGGGCGATTGCCAGCCGCTGCTGCTGCCCGCCCGAGAGCTGGTGCGGGAAGCGTCGCTGGAACGAGCGGTCGGACGGTAGGTGGACGCGCGCGAGGACGGTTGCGACGCGCTCGTCCATCCCCTGCTCGAGGTCGTGCGCCCGCAGTACCTCGCGGATGTGGTTGCCGATCCTGATCGACGGGTTGAGTGCTGTTCCAGGATCCTGTGGGACGTACGAGACGAGGCGTCCCCGGAGGCGTCGAAGCTCGTGCTCGTCGCGACCTGCGATCTCCTCGCCCGCGACGCGTACGCTGCCGGACACGATCCGGAGCCCGGGCCGCGTGTAGCCGAGGAGAGCCTGTGCGACTGTCGTCTTCCCGCTGCCCGACTCGCCGACGACGCCGAAGACCTCGCCCGCGGCCACCTCGAAGGAGACGTCCTCGACCACGGTCGCGCGCGACCCCGCTCCCACACGCAGCTCTGCAACGCTCAGGACGGGTGCGCTCACCGCCGCAGCGCTTCGGTCTCGATCGACTTGCCGAGGCGCCCCGCGATGGCGTCGGCGACGACGTTGATGGAGATGGTGAGTGCGCCGATCATGAGCGCCGGCGCGACGACCGCCCAGATGTTGATCGTGATCCCGGAGCGGTTCTCCGAGATCATCATCGCCCAGTCCGCTGCGGGCGGTGAGAGCCCGAGCCCGAGGAAGTTGACGGCGGCGACAAGCAGAATCGAGACTGTGAAGCGCGGGCCGCCGTCGGCGACGATCGTGCCCCAGATGTTCGGCAGGATCTCCCGGCGCAGGATCACATGCGTACGGTCGCCGCGGGCGATCGCGGCTTCGACGTAGCCGCGCACCGAGACTTCGAGCGCGGCGGAGCGCAGGATGCGGGCGATCGAGGGCACATGTATCACGGCGATCGCGATCACGAGCGCCCAGATGTTCGAGCCGGCGCCGGTGGCGATCACGAGCAGGAAGAGGATCGGTGGGAACGCGAGCAGGACGTCCATCGACCGCATCAGCAGGTCGTCCAGTCGGCTTCGCGTGTAGCCGGCGAGGAGGCCGATCGTCCCGCCGACCGCGTATGCCAGCAGCGTCGCGAGCGCACCGTAGAGGATGACGGTGCGGCCGCCGCTGAGGACGCGGCTGAACACGTCCTCGCCGAGGTAGTCGGTGCCGAGCCAGAACGTGCCAGACGGCGTCGCGTACGGGAATCCGGGCAGCGCGCTCGGCGAGTAGGGGGCGAAGTAGGGACCGATGAACGCGACGCCGAGCACGAACGCGAGCACGGTCAGCCCGATGCGCACCGACCACGAGCCCGTGAAGGCGAGCCCGCGCTCCACCCGGCCCGGCTCGGCGGCCGCGCTCATTGGCTCGTCCTCAGCTTCGGGATCAGCAGGACGACGATCACGTCGGCCGCGATGTTGATGACGATGTAGATCGCGGCCAGCAGCATCGCGACGCCCTGGACGGTGGGGATGTCGCGCGCGATCACGGCCTGCACGAGCCCCTGTCCCAGGCCCGGATAGGCGAAGACCGTCTCGACGATGACAATGCCGCCGATGAGGTACTGGATCGTGAGCGCGAAGACCTGCACGGTGGGCGCGAGTGCGTTCCTCAGGGCGTGGCGGAGGACGATGCGGCGCTCGGGGATGCCGCTCAGGCGCGCCATCTCGACGTAGTCGGCGCGCATCGCCTCGCTGACCCCCGAGCGGACCATGCGGATCACGTACGGCGCCGCGGTCAGGCAGAGGGTCAGCACGGGCAGGACGAGCAGCTTCAAGTTCGAGAGCGCACCTCCGCTCTCGATGATCGACGTCGGCGGGAGGAGGTTCAGCGTCACCGCGATGAAGGCGACGAGCAGCGTGCCCGTGACGAACTCGGGGAGCGCGATCAGCCCGAGCGAGATCACGGAGATGGTGTGGTCGACGGGTCGCTCGCGACGGATGCCCGACCAGATTCCGAGCGCGAGTGACACCGGCAGGAGCACGATGAGCGCCATGAGCGCGAGCACCAGCGAGTTCCCGGCGCGTGCCGAGATGAACGAGGTGACCGGGGCCTGAGAGGCGACGGACGTGCCGAGATCTCCCCGCGCCACGTGCGAGACCCAGCGCCAGTACTGCTCGTGCAGCGGCTTGTCGAGCCCGAGTTGCTTGCGGTAGATCTGCTTCTGCGCGGGCGTCGCGCTGCGGCCGAGGATTGCGCTCGCGGCGTCGCCGGGCAGCACCTGCGTTGCCCCGAAGACGAGCACCGACACGAGCGCCAGCAGAAGCACGCCGAGCGCCAGCCGGCGAAAGGCGAACCGTATGAGCGGGTGGGGTCGCCGTCCGGCGAGCGGGCGGGAGGCGATCGTGGGCACGCCTGCAGGCTACGCCGATCTAAGAGCGCATTTCTAAAATGATCGTGGTGTCTGGAGCGGCTGGATCGGCCTGCAGTCGATTGCCAGGGCGCGCGTGAGGTGGGGCGTGGGTTCGCTGCGTGGTGGGTGCGCCCCGGCAATTGACTTTAGAAATGCGCTCTACGAGGCGAACCAGTGATCCTTGAAGTCGAAGGCGCCCAGGTTCGAATAGCCGGAGGAGATGTTGGGGACGATCCCCCGCACCTTGGCGCCGGCGGCATCGACCGTGTTGTAGAAGGCGAAGACGACGTAGCCGTCCTTGTTCCAGAGCGGGACCTGCAGCGCCTTGTAGGCGGCGTTGCGCTTGGCCGCGTCCGGGATCTCCTGCGCTTTACGGAAGTCCGCCGCCCACTTCGCGTCGAACCAGTGAGTCTCGTTGTACGGCGATGTCTTGAGCATGCCGTCCTGCACCTGAGACTCGAACGACTGGCCCCAGTTGGTCTGGTAGCTCGACACCTTCAGGTACTTGTTGTTCGAGAAGTACGAGCCCGCGTCGAGCTTCTCGAGCGACACCTGGATCCCGGCGGCCTTGGCCTGCTCCTTGAAGGCGGTGGCGGACTCGATCATGCCCGGCAGGGCGTTCGAGGTCGGCAGCGTGAACGGGAAGGAGTCGAAGCCCGCCTTCTTCAGCAGGGATTTCGCCCGTTCCGGGTCGTACTTCCGTTGCGGGATGTGATCGTTGTAGGACGGGAAGCCCTTGCCGAAGAGGTCGTTTCCGACGGAGCCGAAGCCGAGCTCGACCTTGGAGACGATGGCCTCCCGATCGACGGCGTACTTGAGCGCAAGCCGCACGTTGTTGTCGTTGAACGGCTTGCGGTCCATCTGGACGTAGAACGGGTTCGTCTGCGGCTGCGCGGCGCGGATGATCTGGATCGAGGAGTCGCTCTTGTGCGCCTTCGCCTGCACGAACGGCATGAACGCGATCTCGTCCACCTGGTTGCCGAGCAAGGCGTTGACGCGGGCGGTGTCGTCGGTGATGGACAGGATCTCGAGCGTGTCGGCCCAGGGGCCGCCGCCCTTCGCGAGTCCCCAGTAGTTCTCGTTGCGCGCGAAGTTGGCCCGCACGCCGGGCTGCCAGTTGACGAACTTGAATGGCCCGGTCCCGTCCGGCTTCTGTGCGAAATCGGTCTTCCCCTCGGGAACGATCCAGACGGCCTTCTCGGCGAGCAGACCCGGAAAGTCGCCGATCGGGCGATCGAGATGGAACTCGATCTCGGTCGGCGAGAGCTTTCTGGAGGCCTTCAGGTTGATCGGCTCCAGCCGCGTGAGCGACTCGGCCTTGTTCTTCGGATCGGCGATGTAGCGCAGCGAGTAGAGAACGTCGTCGGCGGTCAGCGGCTTGCCGCTGTGGAACGTGACCCCGCTGCGAAGCTTGAGGCGCCACACGGTGGCCTTCTTGTTGCTCGACAGCGACTCGGCCAGCCGGGGCCTCGGGAAGGCGTGCGCGTCGTACTTGAAGAGCCGCTCGTAGACCTGCTCCGCGCGTGCAGCGGCCGAGTAGATCGGGATGTTCCAGGGCGCGAGGCTGTCTCCCGCTCCACCGTCGTTCATGCCGATCCGGAGGTGCCCGCCGGGCTTCGGCTTGTCGGCGAGGGTGCCGGCATCGGCGACGCCGGTAGCGAACAGGCCCGGCACCGAGATCGCGGCCCCGAGAGCAGTGGAGCGCGCGAGCAGCTCGCGCCGCGTCAGGCCGACGTCACGCGAGTCGTCGGAAGGAACGTCGCCCATTCTCGTGCCCCTTTCTCTGGAGGCGCCGGCGCGGCACGCCGTGACGAACAACTCCGGCAACGAACCGGCCAACACTACGGCAGTCCGGAAGAGGTGGTCAAGGCCGCCACCGCGGCCTCTGGACGCTTATCGTGGCGACGTCGGATGCGTGCGCCGGGGCTCCTCTTCGGGCGCGCGCACACGAGGGGGCAGCGGTTAGTGAGTGGGACGTCCAGGTCACCAGAGCAGCTCGCCCGTGGCTGGCATCGAGCGCTCGTCGATCGCGATGCCGGCGCCTTCGCGGCGCTCTTCGCCCCCGACGGCGTGATGATCGACGTGGAGCACAGGACGGCCGATCTCCGCCGGGCACGCCCGATCCGCGGCCGAGCGGCGATCGAGCAGCTGACGGTCGGGTGGCTGCGCGAGACCCCGTTGTTCGAGTTCGAGATCACGGGCGTGCTGGCCGACGCATCCACCGCGGCGTATCGCTGGCGCTACGAGGTGCGGGGTGCCTCGGATGCAGTCGCAGTCGAGGGCATCACGTGGCTCGCGTGCGCGGACGGCATGATCAGCGAGGCCCTGGTGTGCTTCGACAGCTATGCGTTGATGGAGGGCCTTGGCACCGCCGGGCCGGCGTAGTGCTGCCGAAGAGCCCGAGCGGATGCTCGAGGACGAGGCCTGGTTCATCCAGCGCGTCCGTCGATTGGAGGGGGTGGCGTGCACACCCGAAGCGCGAAGCTGATCCGGTGAGCATGCGAATGCTGGTTGCGGCGGCGACGTGTGCCGTCGCCGTTACGGCCGGAGCGGTCTGGGCGACCGGCAGCGGCGCGCAAGCGGCAGCACCGTCGCTCGTCTGGCGAGACATGCGCATCGGCACCGCGTCCGGCGTCCTCGCCCTCCCGCCGCACCCGCGCGCGCTGGCGATCGTGATCCACGGTGGCGGCGCGCGCGTCACCTACCGGGCCGTCGACCGGAACGGCAACGCGTCTGCTGCGTACAGGATCGTCGCGCCCTGAGTCGCGGCCTTGCGGTCGAAGGCCGTTCATCCCGGGCATGATGTGCCATGGCATACGACGAGGAGCTTGCGAGTCGGATCCGGGCGCTGATCGCCGGAGAACCCGGACTCACGGAGCAGAGGATGTTCGGCGGGCTGGCCTTCCTGGTGAACGGGAACATGTCGGTGGCCGCGAGCGGCCAGGGCGGAATCATGCTGCGCGTCGACCCCGACGAGTCAGAGTCCTTGGCGGAGTCGACGAGCGCCGTTCCGTTCGTGATGCGTGGTCGCGAGATGCGGGGGTGGCTGAGAGTGGAGGCTCACGACGTGCGCGACGACGCCGAGCTGGCGCGGTGGGTGGAGCTCGGCGTCGCATTCGCGCGCTCCCTCCCGGCGAAGCGGTAGACCTGCCCTCGGTCGCCCGGGGTTGCCCGTCGACGCGCCACTCGCTAGAGTCACTTGAACGATCAAGGGAGGTGAGATGAGTCCGGACGGGGAGCGCAGCGCGACCGACATGGCCCTGCTCGAACGGCTCGAGAAGCTGTACGTCGCCGTCGTCGCCGACTGCCTCGACCGCGTCGGAGTGCGCAGCAACCTGCTTGCGCCGCATGTGCGGTCGCTCTATCGCGGCGCCACGCTCGCCGGCTTCGCGCTGACCGTGAGCGTGGTCGAGGTGGATGTCGCTCCGGCGCGCGACGACTGGTATCGCGGCGAGATCCTGGCCGTCGATTCGCAGCGGCCGGGGGATGTCATGGTCGTCTCGACCACCTCCGGCTCCTACTGGGGCGAGCTCCTGGCCACGGCGTCGCGCGTGCGCGGCGCCCGCGGCCTCGTCGGCGACTGCTATGCCCGCGACACGGCGGCGCTGATCGAGATGCGCTACCCGACGTTCGTCGCGGGGTCACTGGCATACGACTCGCTCGGGCGCATCGACGTCGACGGCGTCGGCGTGCCGATCGAATGCGCCGGTGTGGCCGTCCAGCCTGGCGATCTCGTGATCGGCGACGACGACGGCGTCGCCATCATCCCCCGCGGCGTGGCCGAGGAGGTCGTGGCGCTCGCGGAGGAGAAAGTCTCCGGCGAGAACACGGTTCGCGTCCTATTGGCGGAGGGCATGCCTGTGGCCGACGCATTCCGCACCTACGGGATTCTCTGAGGCTCCGATGTTGCTCGCGATCGACGACCTGCGAGACTTCGACGCGCACCTGCGCACGCGCAGCGGGGAGGCCCGCGCCCGCCTCCGCGAGCTGCTCTCGGGCCACCGCCTGACGTTGCGCGAGGCGCGCGTGCACAACGTCCTGATGCCGATGGTCGGGCTCTACACGCCGGGCTGGCAGGCGCTGCCCGCCTGGTCGTGGGGCTTCGTGGAGCTCGTCACGAACGAAGGGCCGGTGGGGACGGGTGAGTGGTCGGTCGCGGTCGACCAGCCGGCGCACGAGTCCATCGAGCGGCTCCGCGCGGCGCCCTCGGCGAACCTGCTGGACGACGAGTGGGAGATACCGCTCTTCATGGCGTGGTGGGATCTCGTGGGCCAGACCCTCCAGAAGCCATTGCACCAGCTCTGGGCGGAGCTCTTCGACGTGGGCTTCGCGCCGCCGTCGCGCGTGCCGCTGGCCGCGTATTCGTGGCAGCGCTTCCCCGATGCCGAGGGCCGCGATGCGGTGACGTTCGAGAGCTGGCCGCAGTTCGCGGCCCAGCAGGTCGCCGAGGGGTTCTCGACGCTCAAGCTCTCGATGACGAGCTACGAGCCAGACGACCACGTCGAGCTCGTGGCGCGCATCCGCGAGGCGATCCCGCCCGAGGTCGACATCCGCGTGGACGCGCACGGCACGTGGAACGCGATCGAGGCGCGGCGCATCATGCGGGCGCTGGAGCCCTACCGCGTCTCCTACATCGAGCAGCCGCTCGCCTCACTGCTGCCGCAACGCTTCTACGCGGGCGCGCCCGTGCCCGAGCGCCCGGGCGGCGGGTTCCAGCGCGAGTACTACTTCCGCAAGCTCGAGGAGCTCCGCCGCGACACGGCGCTGCCGATCTCCTGCCACTGGTGGACGCCGCCGATCGTGCAGCCCGCGGGGGTCTCGCGCGCCGCCGATGCCTGGGAGTTCGACTGGTACCTGATCGAGCGCTACGACCCCGTGAACATCTCCGTGCCCGACATCGGGCTCGGCGTGTTCGGGCTCTGGCGGCTGTTCCAGATGACGCGCTTCATGGGGCTGCACCTGCAGATCCACAGCAACTCCGAGCTCGGCCTGCAGCAGTCGATGCGGGCCGCGATGTTCGCGGCGCTCGGCTACTACCCCGAGTCCGCGGGCCTCTACCTCGGCACCATGCCGCGTCTCTGCGTGCCGATGGACACGGAGTACAACCAGGTGCGGGACGACGTGCTCGCAGGCGGGAAGCTCCCGCTCCCGGACGGGCACATCGAGCTGTCGCCGGAGCCGGGTCACGGCCGCGCGCTCGATCCCGAGCGGCTCGAGCGCTACCGCTGGACGGAGGAGCGCGCCCGGGCATTCCGCGAGCACGCGACCGCCGTCCGGGAGCACTACCTGCTCGACCGGCCACGAAGGCGCACGATGTCCGGCTGGCCCAAGCCGCCGGGCCCGGAGCGCTTCGATCGCCAGGCCTACCCCTACGACCTCACGCAGATGCTCGGCGGCGAGCAGGCCCAGGACGTCGACGTCGAGCTGAATACTTAGAGCGCAAATGCGCTCTTAGAAGCTGTTTCGGAATGAAGCGTTATGTCTCCTGAGCTGGAACTAGTACTAGTCGTCGGTGTCGGCGACAGTTGGAGGTCATGGAGGTGTCGTCTCGCAGGGGAGGACGGCTCGGCGCAATGGGCGCGATGACCGGCCCCGGTCGCGCCACGCGGATGAGCGCGCTGGAGAGATA
>JALYLC010000296.1 GCA_030774435.1 Actinomycetota bacterium | reverse complement strand
GCGTGTGGACGATGCGGACGTACTCGCCGATCACCGGTCGCGCCTCGTACAACGGGATGTTCTGCGCGACCCACATCTTCGTGATGCGATCGAGAGCGAAGACGAGGACGGCAACACCCGCGACGAGCGCGAGGCGACGAGGGGACATGATGAAATCCTAGGCGCGAAGCGCGCCGCCGTCGCCCTCTAGGTGACCATGCCCCCGTCGACGACGATGACCTGACCCGTGATGTACGCCGCCTCATCCGAGGCGAGGAAGGCGATCGCTCCGGCGACATCCTCGACCGTCCCGAAACGTCCGAGCGGGATCTGCTTCAAGATCGTCTCTTCCATCTGCTTCAGCAGGGCGCTGGTGAGGTCCGTCGGGACGAAGCCGGGAGCCACCGCGTTGCACGTGATGTTGCGGCTCGCCATCTCGCGCGCGACGCTCTTGGTGAATCCGATGAGGCCCGCCTTCGCCGCGGAGTAGTTCGCCTGACCGGCGTTGCCGGCGATGCCCGAGACTGATGACACGTTCACGATGCGACCACCGCGCTGCTTCATCATCGGGCGCATCGCGGCTTTGGTCACGAGGAACGCGCCCCGTAGGTTCAGGTCGAGCACCGCGTCCCACTCCTCAGCGCTCATGCGGATCAACAGGTTGTCACGGGTGATGCCGGCGTTGTTCACGAGGATGTCGAGCCTGCCTTCCCCGAACGCGAGTGCTTCCTTCACCACGCGTTCGGCGTCGGCATCGACCGAGACGTCGCCCTGGATGAGTGTCGCCGTCGAACCCGCCTGCTCGACCAGCCCCTTCGCCTCTGCGGCGGCCTCGGCGTTGCCCTTGTAGTTGATCGCGATCTTCGCGCCATCGCGCGCGAGTCGCACCGCAGTGGCGCGCCCGATGCCACGGGCGCCGCCGGTGACCAGGGCGATCCTGCCAGCGAGGGAGCCGCTCACGACGGCGATGATGCACGGACAGGCGAAAACCGGCGGCGGCGGGGATCAGGCGGGGATCGAACTGAGGTTGGAAGGGCACCTTCCCGTGCAGTGGTACTGGATTCCCCCTTACTGGTGACGGCGTCGCTTCCTACAGTCGCTCGCGTGAGCGCACTCATCCGACGACTCGTCTTCCTGTTCGCGTTGGCCCTGCTGGCGGTCGCCGGCACGAACGGCGCGTCCGCGGCCGGTTACACGGTCTCGATCATCGGGACGCCCCAGGTCTCATCGTTCACCCCCGCGAGCCTCACCATCGCCGTGAACGACACGGTCACGTGGGTGAACGATTCGCCGACGGTCCATTACGTGGTCTTCGCCGGCGCGAGCCCGATGGCCGTGCAGAACAACACGCCGTACACCAAGACGTTCTTGGTCGCCGGCACCTTCTCCTATTACTGCTCGAAGCATCCATCGATGACGGGCACGATCGTCGTCCAAGGACCGCCGCCGACGCCGGCTCCGACCGCGCCCCCGACGCCGGCTCCGACCGCGCCCCCGACGCCGGCGCCGACAGCGCCTCCAACGCCGGCCCCTACCCTCGCCCCACCGCCGCCCCCAGCTCCACCGGTCGCGCCCCTACCGACCCCGGCCCCGGTGATACGCACCGCCACGCCGGCGCCGGTCTGGATCGCGCCAGCGCCCGTCCCGACGCTCGCGCCCACACCCGAGCCCACTGAGGAGCCGACGCCTGGGCCCGTGGCGATCGCCGACGTGACACCGACGAATACACCGGAGCCCTCGGTCGAGCCGCTTGCGGTCGCACCCATCGAGAGCTCCGCCAATCTGATCGCCGGCGATCCGGCTGAGCCGCGTCTCGCGGCGGCACCTGAGGCCGGCGTCTCGCCGCTCGTCTGGTGGTCGGCCTTCACAGCCGCGACCGCCCTTGCGCTGGGTCTTCTCTTCTGGTTGTTCTTCTTCGGACCGCTTCGCGTGCGCCGCTACTGGTTCGAGTTCGATGTCGACTCGAGCACGGCGACGAGCGGGCTTCGCGAGCGCCTCGCACGCGGATGTGGCGTGACCGGGCGCGACGAGGACGACTGCCTCGACCTCATCAAGCGCAACGTCGTCGCCGACAACGAGCTCCCCAAGGTGCGCCGCGTCATCCGTGACGTCGATCTCTCGTCGCTCAGCACGATGATCCGGCAGACGATGGACGGCACACGGACACGCGGCGTGTGGTACCCGACGAGCCGCAGCTAGCTAGCGGCGCCCCGTCACGCCTTCGCGAAGATCAGCGACGCGTTGTGTCCGCCGAAGCCCATCGAGTTGGAGAGCGCGGTGGTGATGGCGCGGGCCCGCGGGGTGTTCGGCACGTAGTCGAGGTCCAGACCCGGGTCGGGGGTCGTGTAGTTGATCGTCGGCGGGATGCAGCCGTCGCGGATGGCCAGAAGACAGACGATGGCCTCAAGCGCCCCGGCCGCGCCGAGCAGATGCCCGGTCATCGACTTGGTCGAGGAGACCAAGAGCTTGTAGGCGTGCTCGCCGAAGACCTGCTTGATCGCGGCGGTCTCCTCGCGGTCGTTGGGCTGGGTCGAGGTGCCGTGGGCGTTGATGTAGTCGATGTCTTCCGGCTTGAGCCCCGCTTGCGCGAGCGCCATGCGCATCGCGCGGGCGTTGCCCTCGCCCTCGGGTGAGGGCGCGGTGATGTGGTACGCGTCGGCGGTGGCGCCGTAGCCGATCAGCTCGCCGTAGATGCGCGCGCCACGGGCTCGCGCGTGCTCGCGCTCCTCCAGCACCACCACCGCCGCGCCTTCGGAGAGCACGAAGCCGTCGCGGTCCTTGTCGAACGGACGCGAGGCCGCCTCGGGCGCGTCGTTGCGGCGCGTGAGCGTGTTCATCGTGGCGAAGGCCGCCACGATCACCGGAATGACGGAGGCTTCT
>JALYLC010000295.1 GCA_030774435.1 Actinomycetota bacterium | reverse complement strand
ACCATCGCAACGATGCCGAGCATGAGTAGCGCACGGGCTCCGGTGCGTGTCATCGCTCCCTGCCCCAGGTCGGCCAGCCGTCGAGGTTCGCGGTGCGCGTGACCGGGGCCGCCGCTGTTGTTCCGAGACGGATCGTGAAGACGTCGGCGAAGGTGTTGCCGCGCGGGTTGAGTGTTGCGTCCTCGTCGGTTGCGAAGACGATCGAGGTGCCGTCGGGGGAGAACGATCCGGCAAGGACGTAGTGGTTGCTGCCCACGTTGGTGACGCGGCGCAGACCGGTGTTGTCGACGCCGATCGTGTACAGGTTCGTGCCGGGGGTGAGCTCGCCCGCTCCGGGGATGTAGCGCTTGAACAGAATCTCCTTGCCGTCGGGCGACCAGTCCGGGCTGCCGGCGCTCTCTCGCCACGGGGTGAGCTGGCGGGGGGCGCCGCCGTGCACGCCGGCGATGAAGAGTGCGTCTCCGCCGGCCGGGCGCGCAAGGGCCGAGTTGTAGCGGTCGAAGACGATGAGCTTGCCGTTTGGGGAGATGCGTGGCGACTGGAGGTCGCCGGCGTAGGGAGCGAGTTGCCGGAGGATCTCGAGATGCTTGCCTTCGAGATCGCTGGTCGCAATCGAGGAGTGCTCGATCGAGTCGCCGATGGACGAGTGCTTGATGCGGCCCCAGGCGTGCGTGAACACGACGTGTCGACCGTCGGGCGCGAACGACGGTCCGCTGTCGTCCGCGCAGACCGTCGCGGGACGGGTCGACGTGCAGGCCGGGCTGAGTCGACGCTGGGCGCTGCCGTCGGGGCGCACGAGCCAGATCGAGCAGGGACCGCTCGTGCAGCGGTCGAAGACGATCCAACGGCCGTCAGGCGACCAGTGCGCCTGGTCGTCCTCGACCGCCTTGGGTGAGTGCGACACCTTGTGGGCGCCGGTCCCGTCCGGGTTGGCGACCCAGATCTCACTCCAGAGCGGACTGTTCTGCAACCTGTAGCGCGTGAACGCGATCAGGCCGTTCCGGCCAGGAGTCGTTGCACCGCTCCGCGAAGCGGTGATTGCCGTCCCAACGAGGGCGGCGACGAGTGCGGCAACGAGGATCGCGCGCGAGCTGTTGCGGCTGAGATATGGCACGTAGGCTCCTTTCCGAGCTTCGTGAGTCGGGTGGACGTCGAACCGCTGCGGCTCGACAGTCGGTCGTTATTGCGCAGCGAGGTCGGGCGCGGCTCCCGACTCCTCCTGGTCGAAGACGCGTTAGCGTTGGAAGGTGATTGTTTGGTCGGCGGTGTCGCTGTTGCCATGGCGATCTGTGGAGATGCTTGTTCCGCGTGCGCCGCGGTAGGTGCCGGTTCCGCCGGTGATGGCGACGGTTGTGCTGGGGGCTGGCGTTGAGATTCCGGCGACTTCCAGGGTTCCGCCGGCCAGCGCTTCGGTGCCGTTGCATTGCTGTGTCGTTGGGCTGGTCGCGATGCAGACGAGTTTCAGTGACCCGGCTCGGGCGCCTTGTTGTGTGTAGAGGTCACGGGTGACGATGACGACGTCTCCCGCTGAGAAGTCGTATTGATGCTTTGCTTTCGGCGGGTTGTCGACGACTTTGAGGCCGCCGCCTTTCTCGACGATGCGAAGCGTCCGCGCCCGCCCGGTTACCGTCTGAGCGCTCGAACCTCCTGTGAACGCGATCGCCGCACCAAAGAGGGCGACGGCGCCAGCGGCAGCAAGCGTTCGGGATCTCGTGTGCGGCAATGTCTGCCTCCTCCAATGTCGGTGGGGTGCGTGCCACTGACGCTAGGGGGCTGCGGCCGGCCGGGCATCGGCCGCAGGATGGTTCTTGATCGGCACGTAGGCGGGTTCGAGCCACACCGTCGTCCGCCCCGGGACGGAGTCGCTTCGGTCGCGAGTGGGATGCGAGTGGCCTACCGGCGGTTTACGGTAGATCGATGAGGCCTCAGTTGGGATTCTCGCTCCGGCTGGAATTGGAATTGACCCGGTCTTGTTGACACCGTGATGCTTTCGGGCCAAGCGGCCCGTGAGAGGAGCGGAAGATGCCAAGGACGAGACCGCCGTACCCGCCGGAGTTCCGGATCGAGGCGGTGCGGATGCT
>JALYLC010000294.1 GCA_030774435.1 Actinomycetota bacterium | reverse complement strand
CCGGTGCCCCCGCCCGGCGTGCCGGGCCCGTTCTCGCTGGGCGATTCCGCGAAGGTCGTCGCGCTGCTCGCCGATGCCGGCCTCGCCGGCGTGCAGATCAGCGAGCTGCCGACGCCGCTGCGCGCCGGGTCGTTCGAGGAGTGGTGGGCGCGGACGTCCGCACTCGCCGGGCCGCTGACCAAGATCCTGGCGGCGCTCCCCGACGAGGCTGCGCAGGCGCTCCGCGAGCGCCTGCGGACGGCCGTCGCCCCGTACACGACACCGGCCGGGGTCGAGATCCCCGGCTTGACGCTGATCGCATCGGCGCGCCGCTGAGCGGCAAAGGTTCCCTGCCGTCAGCCGGTCTCCCGGATCCAGCCGCGCTCGGTGCGGGCGAGCTCGCGCCAGCCCGCGTGTGCCGCAAACGCCAGCACGTCCGTCTGCTCGGGCAGGCAGTAGGCGATCAGGCGGTCGGCGTGTCCGAGGCGCAGCCAGTCGATCACGTGCCCGATCAGGCACGTCGCGACGCCCCGGCGGCGATATGCCTCCTCCACGTACAGCGAATCGAGCTCACCCCAACCCGCGAGCCGTGAGAGCGTCCCGCCGTTGGTCAGGTCCGTGAGCAGGTCGACGAATCCGACCAGCTCGCCGTCGCAGATCGCGCTGAAGCGCGTGTCCGCGACGGCAGGCCCGCCCATCTCCCGGCGAACGGCGAGTCCGTCGAGGGGCGAAGCAGTCGCCGCCGGCAAGGTGGCGAGGTCTGCCGCGAGGATGACCTCGGTGCGGCCCTCGAGCCGGAAGCCGCCGCGCACGAACAGCTCCCGCAGATGCGGCCAGCAGTCGGGCACGCCGTAGCAGCACGGGCAGGGCAGCGAGACGTCGGCCGCCTGGCGCGTGACCTGCCAGGCATTCAGCTGCTCGACGCACGCAGCCATGAGAGAGACGCCGGCGCCGTCGTTCTCGGGCACGCAGACGAACCAGCGGATCTCGCCGAGGTTGCGGTGGAAGTCGGCGACGCGTTCCTCCTCGGCGTAGCGCAGGAGATGGGCTGCCGCCACGACGCGCTCGCGTTCGATGGCGACGAGCGTCGTCCGCTCGCTCACCCAGGGGTCCACGATCGCCTCGCCCGGCTCGCGCTCGAGCTGGCTCATGACCGCATTGACGGACACCGAGACGCCGGGCAGCACGGCTCCGATGTGCGCATTGACGAGCTGCGTGACCTGCTCGCGGTCGTTCCGGTGGAACGGCCTGATCAGGATCGACGGCATGGCCCGGCCCCCAGGAGCATGGCGCGCGTCGCGCCGATCGACATGAAGGCCGCCACCAGTGCGGTACGCGCGGATCCTACCGCGCGGCTACGCGGTGCGGGTGTACGCGCGCTGGCGCGCCGGTCGCGCCTCGAGGCCGTCGACGTAGGGAGCGATGCCCGGCGGCAGGTCGGGGACGAGCTCGGACATCCGGGCGAACGTGAGGACGCCACCGACGACGATGTCGGCCACCGAGAACCTGTTGCTCACGAGGAAGTCGTCGCCGGCGAGCGCATCCGCGACCACGCCGGCTCCCTTCTCGAAGCGGCCGAAGGCGGCAGCCACGATGTCGGTGTCGGGCTCGCCGGAGTCCTTCCAGACCTGCCGCGCGGCGTCGATCAGCGGCGCCTCCAGCTCGGTCATCGCGAAGAAGCACCACTGGTACTGAAGCGCCCGCTCATGGGACCCCGGCTCGGCGATCAGGCCGGCCTCGGGATGCCGGTCGGCGAGGTGGAGGCAGAGGGCCGCAGACTCGAACACCGGCCCGCCGTCCTCGACGTAGGCCGGTGAGCGACCCATCGGGTGCATCTTCCGGTACTCGTCCGTGCTCTTCTCCTCGCGCGCGATGACAACGACGTCGACTGGCGCGCCCGCCTCCTCTGCGAGCCAGAGGACACGAGTGGAGCGGGAGCGGGGCTGGTGATAGAGGCGCATGGCGCGACACTAGCCGAGCGGGAAAATGGAAAGCGAACTTGACAGGAACCAGATGTCGCACTCGCACGCTTCTTGCAACGACCTGTCGAGGAGGTCTTCCATGCACCTCAAGGCGATTAGCTGCCGCGTCTTCACGACCCGCTGGTTCCTGCCGGCGTTCACCGTCGTCCTGGGCCTCGGCCTGGGAGGCGCCCAGTGGATAGGCGGCGATCGGCAGACGGGGCTGACATCGATCGGCTTCTTCATCGCCATCGCTGCGGTGCTCCTACTGGGCGGGCGCAGCGAGACGATCCGGATGATCCGGGGCGACGGCCGCGACGAGCGCTGGGCGCGCATCGACCTCGCAGCCACGGCGCTCTCGGGCCTCACGGTGATCACGGCGATCATCGTGGCCTGCGGCTGGGAGTGGGCGCACGGCCGGGACGGCACGCCCTTCGTGCAACTGGGCGCAATCGCCGGCGTGGCCTACATCGCAGCGCTGACCGTCCTCCGGGCGCGCTCCTGAAGGGTGCCGTGCATAAC
>JALYLC010000293.1 GCA_030774435.1 Actinomycetota bacterium | reverse complement strand
CAGTGGCAGGTGAATCGACGGCTCGTACCAGAGCACCTTCCCGTTCGCGACCCGATGCTCCCCGTGGAAGAAGCCGTTGTCGGAGGTGAAGAGGATGAGCGTGTTGTCGAGCTCGCCGGCCTGGCGCAGTGTCTCGACGATCGACGCGACCGCTTCGTCCACGGACATCAGCGTCTCGCGGCGCTGCTGCCAGTTTTCCTGGATCGCCGCGATCCGGCGTGAATTGAGCAGTGGCCGTTGCCTGATCACCCGCGGTTTGTCGGACACGTCCGCCTCGTTGAAGTTCGCCGGCTGCGGCAGCGGCGTTCCTTTCAGCGCGTCGTGGTGCCGCGGCGCCGGAACAGGGGTGCCGAGCTGGGGCGGATCGTCGGGCTCACGTGGCGTGCCGGAATGGTCGCCGAGGAATGCGACCCACAAGAAGAAGGGTCCCTGGGCGGCGCGGCGCCGGATGATCTCGTTCGCCTTGTCCCGATAGACATCGGTCTGGTAGCAGGACGGCTGCGGCGTTGCACAGAACGTGTGCAGCGTTCCGCCCTCGTTGAGCGTGTAGTTGTAGTAGCGGTACGTCGTCGGATCGACCGCCCCGTGCCACTCGCTCCAGCCCGGCGGGATCTCGGTCGGGTTCTGGCGGCCGTAGCCGTTGAGGAACTTGCCGAGGTGCACGGTGTAATAGCCGCCGCGCTGGAGCCAGACGGCCAGCGTGTTCGACTTGTCGAGCGCCTGATACCCACCTTGGGGTGGCGCGTTGCCGCGAACGCCGTTGTTGTGCGAGTACTGGCCGGTCAAAAATGTCGCGCGCGACGGGCAGCACAGTGAGAACGAGTCGAAGTTGTTGTCGAACGTGACCCCTTGATCTCCGATTAGGCGCTTGACGTTCGGCAGGACAGCCATCTCGGCGAGCGTCTGGTCGTCGGTCTCGAGAACGAGAACGTTCGGCTGCTGCGCCGGTGCCGCCTGCGCGGAGCTGCCGTGTTCACGCGCGCCTACTGCAAGTCCCGCAGCGAGTGCCAGCGTCGCCGCGATTGCCAGTGCCTGCCTGCGTTTCATCGCAATCCCCCTGGTCGCGATTACTGTTGTCCTCGTTATTCCCGCTGCCTGTGTGCACGCGGTAGAGGCAGCGCAAGGATTCTGTTAAGCGGCCAGCGGCTCTTCAGCGGGTCGTTCCTCGACGAGCGGAACGGTTCTCGAGCGCAACCAGACGTAGAGCGAGACCGACAGGCCTGCGGTTCCTGCGACGGCGAACGAGAGCTCTGTGCCCCCCAGCGCCGTGAGCCAGCCGGACATGATCCCGCCCAGCGTTCCCGTGCCGGCGAACGCGAAGAAGTAGATCCCGATCAGCCGACCGCGGAGATGGTCGGGTGAGGCGAGCTGGATGAGCGAGCTCGTGTTGGACGACCACGTCGTGAAGCACACGCCCGCGACGAACAGGAGCAGGGCGATGACTGCCGTCGTGCGAAGCGGTGAGATCAACAGCTCGCAAAGCGCGAAACCGGCGCTGCCCATGGCAGTGAGCCCGACGGTCGCGCGGCCCACGTGGGCAGAGACGAGCGCCCCGATCAGCGCGCCGACTCCAAAGACGGCGGAGAGCAGCCCGAAGACCTGCGGCCCCGAGTGCAGCGTCTGTTTGGCGAGCACCGGCAGCAAGACGTTGAAGTTGAGGCAGAACGTGCTCACGACGAAGGTCAGGATGAGCATCAGCCGGATCTGCTCGTGGTTCCGCGCAAACGAGAGCCCTTCCTTGAGACTGATGTAGAGCGTGCGTGACCGGGCGCGCCGTTCCACCGAATGGAACTCCCGCGGGCGCATCATCAGCAGGCCGGCGAGCACGGCGATGTAGCTCGCCGCGTTCACGGCGAAGCAGACGCCCGCGCCGGCAGCGGCGATGAGGACGCCGCCGATCGCGGGCCCGAAGATTCGCGCACCGTTGAAGACGCCGGAGTTGAGGCTGATCGCATTCGGCAGCTCGAGCGGGCCGACCATGCGGAAGGTCAACTGCTGACGGGACGGCGCGTCGAGGACCTGTACGAGTCCCATCAGGGCCGCAATCACGTAGACGTGCCAGGGGCGGGCGACTCCCGCGAGCGCGATCACCGCGATCGTCGAGGCGAGCACCATCTGTGTGAACTGGGTGCCGATGACCGTCCGCCAGGCGTCGAGCCGGTCGACGACGACGCCGGCGATCAGGCTGAAGAGCGTGAACGGCATGAACTGGCAGAGCGCGAGGATCCCGACCGCAAATGGGGAGTGGGTCAGCGAGAGGACGAGCCAGGCCTGTGCGATGCGCTGCATCCACGTCCCGATGTTCGAGATGACCTGCCCCGTGAAGAAGAGGCGGTAGTTGCGATGCTTGCGGACGCTGAGGAAGGTGCGCGCGCCGGCGCGGAGGATTGCCGCGGTCAGGACTCGTCCTCGGCTAGCAGGTGGGCGAGCGGCTCGATCGCCGCGTCGATCGCCTCGAGCTCGTCGGGGTCGAGATCGCGCAGGCGCGACGAGAGCCAGGCCGTCCGCTTCGACTTGACCGAGCGGAGGACCTTGTGGCCTGCGGGCGTGAGCGTCAGGCCGACGCGGCGCTGATCCCCCTCGACGGGCGCCCGCTGGACCAGGCCGGCCTCTTCGAGGCGCGAGCTGAACTTGGACATGCCGGGCACTGAGATCCGCTCGAGCGCCGCCAGCTCCCGGATACCGATGCCCGGGTGGTACTTGATCTGGACGA
>JALYLC010000292.1 GCA_030774435.1 Actinomycetota bacterium | reverse complement strand
GGAAGCGGTACCAGTGGCGGTAGAGCGGCGCCGGCGGCGGGAAGGTGTCGGTGCCGAAGAGCACGCGCTCGCGGTGCTTCGCGATCAGGCGGGCCGAGGCGCGCGGCTGGCGGCCGAGCTCGGCCATGCGCCCGGACACGTCGATCACCATGTTGGGGTAGCTCGTGAGCATGCGGTCGACCCAGTGCAGGTTCTCGGGATGGCAGCCGACGTGCGCGACGATGAACGTCGTGCCGGGATGCTCCGCGATCAGCGACTCGAGCGACTGCATGAGGCGCGCGAAGCTCGGGAAGTCGCCACCGCAGAACGACCACTCGGGCTTCGCGAGCAGCTCCTCGAGCCGCTCGTTGCGGCCGTCGACCGGCTCGAAGAACGCGACCGGATCGGCCGTGTGGATGAGCACCGGCAGCCCGAGCTCGCCGGCCGCGGCGAACACCGGGGCAAGCCGCTCGTCGTCGGGCAGCACGAGCTCGCCGCTCGCGTCGCGGATCCCGAGCCCCAGGTCCTTCCAGATCTTGAGGCCGCGCGCGCCGGCCTCGCGCGAGCGCCTCAGGCTCGCCACGAGGACATCCGCGTCGAAGCCCGGGCGCCCGATTGCGCGCAGGTCGACGTGGCAGAACGTGACGAAGCGGCCCGGGTGCGCGCGGTCGTAGCGATCCAGGTTGCGCTCGAGCTCATCTCCCCAGAGGCCGTCCAGATTGACGATGGCCTCGACCTCCACCTCGTCGAGCATCGCGATCAGCGCAGCGACGTCGGCCACCGCCCACGGTCGCTCGGCGCCGCGCACGAGCTCGGCGGGGTCGAGCGCCAGCCAGTCGTCCCACAGGCCGAGCCAGCGCCCGAGGTGGTTGTGGGCATCGACGGCCGGCACCAGCGGCAGAGGGACGTCCGTGCTCGGGAGCACCAGCCGCGACTGCGGCAGCCAGTCGTCGAGCGCCGGGCTGCGAACTGGTTTCACAGCTTGATGCAGGCCGCGCGGTGCCCGGCGGCGGGTGCGAGCTGCGGGTCGACGGCGCGGCAGGCGTCGTCGCCGATCGGGCAGCGGGGATGGAAGCGGCAGCCCTCAGGGATGTCGACGGGGTTGGGCGTCTCGCCCTGCAGGATCTGCGGCTTGTGCTGGTCGTGGGGGTCGCGCCGCGGCACGACGGAGATCAGCGCCTTGGTGTAGGGGTGCTGCGGATTGCCGACCACGGTGCGCGCCGGGCCCTCCTCCACGATGCGGCCGAGGTACATCACGAGGATGCGGTCGGCGTACTGCGTGGCGGTCGAGAGGTCGTGCGTGATCATGAGAATGCCGAGCCCGCCGCGGCGCAGGCCGTCGAGCAGGTCGAGGATACCGGCACGCACCGAGACGTCGAGCATCGAGACCGGCTCGTCGGCGACGAGCAGCTTGGGCTCCAGCACGAGCGCGGCGGCGATTGCGACGCGCTGCCGCTGGCCGCCGGACAGCTCGTGCGGGTAGCGACAGAGCAGCCTGCGAGCGGTCATGCGATCTCCTGCAGTACAGGGAGGCAGCCGGGGCTAGTCGCCCCGGAGCGAGGAGGATACGCGCTGGGCGCGACGCGGGCGGTGCCGCGGCGCGCCAATGTCCCCCGCGTGCTCAGACGCGCGCGGCTGCCGGCCGGTGAGGCGTCAGGTTTGGACGCACCTGGAACTCCAGGGGCGTGCCGGGGCGCCCTCGAGGTTGGTACCTCGGGCGGCAGTAGCGGTGCGAGGAGTCGCGCAGTCCTAGGAGACGAGTCGATAGACGATGGGACTCGGATTGGAAGCGCTGTAATCGCCGAGTTGAGCGGCCCAGGAGTCGGGGAGTGGTGCGTCGACAGGAGTGAAGTACACCTTGAGCCCGTTGCCGCTGCCGGTGTAGGCCGGGTAGTCGGGAGGTTTGGCGGTGTTGCCGATGTAGACGAGTACGTAGCCTTGCATGGTCATGTTGGCGTTGCCTGAGAGTGGCCAGTTGCCCGTTGTGTCCTGGGCGACCGGTATCATTCCGAGGCGGGGCGAGGCGGCGTTCTTGACGTAGTAGTTGCCGCTTGCGTCTTGTCCGAAGACGTCGCTGAAGGAATCGGTGTTGCTGCCGATGCGAGGGTCGAAGCCCTTGGTGGTGATGTTGCCGCTGCTCACCCCGGTCTGGGTCTGGATGGTCTGGCCGATGGCGATGGGGCAGGCATCCGCGCCGCCGTAGGCCGCGCCCTCGATCACATCACCGATCTGGTTGCCGCCGTAGAATTTGCAGTCGGGCCCGGCGGGGGTATTGATCATGCCGCCGACGTTCTTGGACGCGTCGCCTGGCGTGATCGTGAGTTGGGTGGGGGGATTGTCGGTGAACGCTCCGGAGCGCACGCCGAACGGGAGCCAGGCGCCAAGAGCGGTGGCCTGCGAGGCCTGTGCGATGGCGCGTGCGCTTGCCTTCCAGATGTTGAGACCAAACAACTGGCTGAATGCGCCTGTCGAGTTGCTGTGGATGATCACGCAGACGCTCATGGGAGCGAGCGTCGTTGCTCCGAATCCGCCGTCACATGAACCGCTGGTTGTGCCGGCCACGACGACCTGGTCGACGGTGGACCCATCTGCGCTGTTTTGCGTGGTGGCGTAGGTACGGGCTGCGGCGTCGGCTGAGCTCGTGCTGGCGGGAAGGTCCTTGACTGCAGCCATCGCGGCTGCGTCGGCGACACCCTGCTGGTTGCGGCGCTGAAGGAGCCCGTTCCCGCCGTCGACGACCAGGGCAGCGACCCCCAGCAGCGCGACGAGCACCAGCACGCTGAAGACCAGTACCTGGCCATCCTCGCGCCGCCACTGCGCCTTGATTCGCGTCATCAATTGAGTATCCTGGCTGTTCGTTTGGTGGTCAGGTTGCCGGAGAACAGCGTCACGCCGAGGATCGTCACGTTCGCCGGATAGCTCGAAGTAACGCTGACTGTGCTGCCTGGCGTCCAGGTGCTATTGACCGTGATCGAGAGACCGCTCGAGTCGAACGCTGCGGCGTTGTTGAGAGAGGCGCCGTTGCGTACGGTGGCTACGATCGTGGATGTGCGGCCAGGCTCGGCCACACTCGCCATGTTGGATGCGCGTCGCGCGCCCTCACTGGTCGCGCCACTGATCTCCTGGTATTGCAGGTAGACCTGCCCGAACTGGAACATGACATACAGGATCGTGGCCAGTATCGGAAGCACCAGCGCAAGCTCGACGGCAGCCTGACCATTCTCCTTGCGAAGGCGTGTCATCATCAGCGCTCAAGTCGCTTTGTGGCACTTGCCTGCAGGTCGACTGTCTGCTCGAGCCAGCCGAACAAGCCGAAGCTGAGCGGATACGTCACGGTGACTGTGATGTCGCCCGGATACGACCAGGTCGAGCCGGCCGGCGAAGCAGTCGAGGTGTACGCAACCGCGATCTGCGAATCACTCAGTCCAAGCGTCGGCGAGATGGACTTCGCGGCCGCCCGCGCCGCCCCGGTCGGGTCGCCGCTGCGGTTGACCGCTGCAGCCCGCGCCGCCGCATTCGCGGCCGAGCCCACCTGCTCGTAACTGAAGTACGCCAGCCCGATCCTGAGGCAAGCGAACAGCACCAGCATCAGCGCCGGCAAGACCAGCGCGAACTCCACCATCGTCTGCCCGCGACAACCGCGCAACCGGCGGGACAACGTCCCCGCTCGGCTCGCCTGCCCCCACCTGCCCCGTTGCGCCCTGTTCGCGTGCACGCTTACCAATCGGCATCCTGGGAACAGCACTTGAGCGCATCTGCGCAGGTGACGGAGTGCGAGTACCGTTCTGAGATGCGCCCAAGGGCGTCGCGTACCCCGAGAATCGCACGCAGGCGGCATCCACGAGTCCGACGACGAAGGAGTCATGATGGCCCGAACAGCGCTCATGCGATCGCTTCAGCGGTTGGCGCGCGAGCACGCCGAGGCCGAGCGTCTCGGCGTCGACGCCGCCGAGTTGCGAGGCTGCCGCGCCGAGGCGGCGACGCTCACGCGGCGTAGGTTGCTGGCTGGGGCCGGCGCAGGGGCGGCGGCCGTGCTCCTCGCCCGGACGCCGCCGATGGCGCTCGGCGCGGAAGCGCCTCGCATCGCCATCATCGGCGGTGGGATCGCCGGATTGACGGCTGCCGTGACGCTCGCCGACGCCGGCCTGGCGTCGACCGTCTACGAGGCTGCCGGCCGGATCGGCGGGCGGATGCACTCCGATCGGCGCGGATACTGGACTGACGGCCAGACCAGCGAGTGGTGCGGGGAACTGATCGACAGCAATCACAAGACGATCCTGCATCTCGCTCAGCGCTTCCGCCTGACCACGAGCGACCTGTTCGCCGCGGAGCCCAACGGCTCGGAGGACACGCTCTCGTTCTTCGGCTCCTACTACCCCGAGGCACAAGCGGACGTGGACTTCCAGGCCGTGCACCAGGCGCTGCAGCGCGACGTGCAGGCCGCGAGCTACCCGACGACGGCTTTCATTTCCACGCCCGGCGGGATCGCGCTCGACGACATGAGCGTGTACGACTGGATCGAGTCCCGCGTGCCGGGCGGCCACGGCTCGCCGCTCGGCATGTACCTCGACACCGCCTACAACGAGGAGTACGGGGCCGAGACGACCGACCAGTCGGCGCTCAACCTCGTCTACCTGCTCGGATACAAGGCAAGGCCGGGCAACTTCTCGATCTTCGGCGCCTCCGACGAGCGCTACCACATCGCGGGCGGCAACGAGCAGCTCCCCGAGGCGATGGCGGCGAGTCTGCCGGCGCGCGCCGTGCAACGCGGGGCGCGCATGACCGCGATCGCGCGGCGGCCGGATGGCAGGATCGTGCTCACGATCGGCGGCTCGCGGGTCGTCGCCGATCACGTCATCCTCACGTTGCCCTTCGCGGTGCTCCGCACACTCGACTATGCGGGCGCCCAGTTCGAGCCGCTCAAGGTCACCGCGATCGAGGAGCTCGGGCGGGGTCGCAACGCGAAGCTGCAACTCCAGTTCACGAGCCGCTTCTGGAACTCGACCGGGAAGTGGCCCGGCGTGTCGAACGGCAACTCGTACTCCGACACCGGCTATCAGAACACGTGGGACGTCACCCGCGCGCAGACCGGCGCAAGCGGCATCCTCGTGCTCTATACCGGCGGCGACATCGCCGGCTCGCTGGCGCCTTCGGCGCCCTACGGCGATGCGTCGACGGATCCCGCCGTCGGCGGCTACGCGAACGCGTTTCTGCCCGGACTCGACGCGGTTTATCCAGGGGCGGTCGCGCACTGGAACGGCAAGGCAACGCTGTCCGCTCCGGACCTCGATCCCAACCTGCTCGCCTCGTACGTCTACTACCGCGTGGGGCAGTACCACCGCTTCGGGGGTTGGGAGAAGCTGCGGCAGGGCAACGTCCACTTCGCTGGGGAGTACTGCTCGCAGGACTTCCAGGGCTTCATGGAGGGCGGTGCCTCGGAGGGAGTCCGGGCGGCGAACGAGATCCTCGCGGACCTGAAGCACGCCTGACGGCGCAACGAATCACAGGCCCCGCGGCCCATTTTCGCGGTCCGTGTCCCACGCTCAAGCAGGCACGATGAAGCACTGCATCGACAAAAGTCGAGCAAGCCGGCTTGAGCGGATCGCGTCGGTTGCGTTTGATCGTTATGCTCCTGGGTGGGCGTGAGAGGGCGCCTCCGAGTCCGCGGGCAGGACTGAGTCCACCTCCGAGTTGCGATAGGGAACTGTGGCGTTCTCCTCTGAGCCTGGTACGCGGACCGCAGGCCGGTAAAGGAGACGTCGTGCCGACACTTCCGGCTCATCCCAACGTCGATCAGCTGCGGCATCAAGCCAAGGATCTGCTCCGCGCCGCCAACTCGGGCGACGGCCAGGCGCTCGCCCAAATCCAGCTGGTGTCCGATCAAGTCACCCTGGCCTCCGCACAGCTGGCCATCGCACGCGCGTACGGGTTCGCGAGCTGGCCCAAGCTGAAAGCAGAGGCGGAAGCGCGGACACTCGACCTGGCGGAAAGGGCGGACGCATTCTGCAAAGCGAGTATCGGCGACGGAAGCGGCCGTGCTGCCCGGATGCTCGCGGCCACTCCGGCAATCGCGGGACACAGCCTCGCGACTGCGGTGATCCTCGGCGACGGTGGTCGGGTGAGCGAGGAGCTGCGACGTGATCCGGGCCTCGCGACCCGCCGGGACCCGCGCTCCGGATGGACAGCGTTGCACGCCGTCTGCGCTTCGCGCTGGCATCAATTCGAGCCAGCGCGCTCCGACGGATTGCTGGCAGTGGCCCAGCTACTGATCGAGGCCGGGGCCGACCCGGCTGCGAAGACGGGCTGGCGGAGGAATAGCTGGACGCCGCTCGGCTGCGCGGTTGCGAGTGCGAACAGCGGCCCCAGCAACCAAGCCGTCGTCGAGCTGCTGCTCGAGCACGGTGCCACGCCGGACGATCGCGACCTCTACCTCGCCGGCTTCGCGCACGACCGGCATCAGCTGCTGCCGCTGCTGCTCGCACGCGTGCCGAACCTGCGCGAGATCGCCGAAATGGCGCTCGCTGCTCCCATCAGCAACGACGACGTCGAGGGAGTGCGGTCACTGCTGCGGGCCGGAGCTGATCCGGGCCGATACCTCGACGACGACGGCCAGGCGATACCCGTCCTGTATACGGCAATCCACTCCGGTTGCAGCGCCGAGCTACTCGAGCTGCTGCTCGAGAACCGCGCGGATGCGAACGCAGCCGGGCCCGACGGACGCTCGCCCGACCGACTCGCGACCGCGGCGGGCAGGCCCGACCTGGTTGAGCTGCTGCGCCGCTACGGCACGGACGACCAGGCAACCGACGGCGACAGGTTCCTCTCCGCCTGCCTACAGGCCGACCGCACGTCAGCAGAGCGGCAACTCTCGGACGGTCCCGGACTGCTCGCCGCGCTGAGCGACGACGAGCGTGCAGCGATCGTGCGCGCCGCCGAGAAGGGCAAGAGCGCGGCGGTGGCTCTGATGCTCGACCTTGGCTTCCCCCTCGAGACTCGCGCCGGGGATTTCGGCAGCACCGCATTGCACGCCGCTGCCTACTCCGGAAGTACCGACGTCGTCAGGCTCCTGCTCGAGCGCGGATCCGACATCGAAGCGCGCGATAGCAACTGGAACAGCACCCCCCTGGACTGGGCGGCGGTCGGAAGCGGCGAGCAACCCGGGAACGATCCCGCCGCGGACTGGGTCGAAACGGTGCGGACCCTGCTCGCGGCCGGCGCCTCCACCGACGACATCACGCTCTCGCCCGACGACCCCAAGCAGCCCAGCCCGGAGGTGGCCGAACTGCTCCGCACCCACGGTGTCGGCCTCTAGCCTCGGCCGATCAGGCAGCCGCTCCCTCCGCGGCCGCACCGGCGCTAGGGGACCCGCGTGTAGACCAGGTCGAAGTCGGTCTCCCATTCACCCTCGGTCTTGGTCTCCCAGCGTCCGTCGATCCTGTTGCCGTCGTCGCTGAAGCGGCCGGTGAAGCGCTGATCGAAGGGCTCACCCTCCCGCCAGAGCCTCCATTCGCCGTCGCCGATGCTCATCTCGTAGACCCGGCAGACGCCGCGGTCGTCGGTGTAGAGCTGGAAGTAGGTCCCGTTGGCAGCGTCGCAGCCGATCACGCAGAGGCCGTTCGGAGCCTCGCGCATCTCGATCGTCGAACGCTCGATCAGGAGGTGGTTGCCCTCCATCCACTCGAACGTTGCCTTCGCCTCGCCCGGCCAGGGAGGCCCGCCCGCCGGCGTCGCCTCCATCGTCCACTCCCCGATCAGTGGCTCGAGCTCGTGTAGGGCATTCTCGGCCGTGGGCTGATCGATCATCTCCTGCTCCTTGGTGCGATGCCCCGTCCTTCGCTCAGACGGAAACGATGGAGCACCGCCGCGACAAAGTCGAGCCGCGCGAGGGGACTTCGGGCGATGGGCGTACTTGGCATTGAAGCGCCCTGCAAATACCCCTCTTTTGGGTGGCGGGACAGCACGCGGGTCAGCACCAGGCGTGCTCGTCTGGTTCAGTCGGCGCCGTTTAGCACGCGCTCGTCAACGGCGTTGACATCCTCGGGCGTCATCGACGCCGGGGGCTTCGGCCGTCGGACGAGCGACCCGGTTGCGAACCGCCGTAGACGGTGGGCGTATATCTCGGCGTCGCGCTCGGCCTTGCGAGCGGGCCAGGCTATCGCCCAGGCCGCGTGCTTGCGGACGTATTCGTGCGAGAAGCCGGCGAGGGGCGAGATCGAGCGGCTGGTGCATCCGCCCGCTACGGCCGCGGTGATCGCGTCGTGGAGGGCCCCGTCGGCCTCGGCGTAAGCACTGCGTGCGGCCCGGACATCCTCTAGCAACTCGTCCTTGCTCTTGTCAACCATGTTGACAGCATAGCATGTTGTCAACCGCGTTGACGGAGCAGGGCGTCGTAGTCGAGCTCCGTCTCATCGATCATCGCGTGGGTGTATACGCTGGCGGTGGTGGCGATGTCCTTCTGTCCGACCAGCTCGCCGATGCGCGCCCAAGGG
>JALYLC010000291.1 GCA_030774435.1 Actinomycetota bacterium | reverse complement strand
GGGGATGTCGGCCGTGCTCGCCGACCGGCGCATCCGCCGCGTGCTGCTGCTCGGCTGGCTCGTGCCGACCTGCTCCGTCGCGCCCGAGTCGCTGGCGGCGCCGTACGTCGCGCATCTCGGCCTGTCCGCAGCGGCGGTCGGCTGGTGGCTCGCCGCGATTCCAGCCGGCACGATCGCGGGCGAGCTGGTGGCCATCTGGTTCGTGCCTCCGGCCTGGCGGCTGCGGCTGATCGGCGTCCTGGGGGCGGCGACCTTCGTGCCGCTGCTCGCATTCGCCGGAAAGCCCGGCCTCGCGTTCGCGCTGCCGTTGCTCGTCGCGTCCGGCCTCTGCAGCGCCTGGGTGCTCGGTCTGGACGCGCTCATCCTCGAGGTCACGCCGGAGCACCTGCTGGGGCGCGTGTTCAGCGTCAACCAGGCCGGCCTGATCTCGCTGCAGGGGTTCGGATTCGCGGCTGCCGGCGCGCTGGCGGAGGTGGTTCCGCCGCACGTCGCGATCGTCGTGGCCGCAGTCACCGGGCTGGCTCTGGTCGCGGCCCTGGCCCCCGGCATCCGCGCGCCCGCGGTTCCGGGTGGTCGCGGAGGGGCCTCGGCAGCCGCGCTACTCTGAGTTCCGGGCTGCGCCGCCCGGAGAGCCCAAATCCATGTTCCCGCGCCGCACCCACCTCGTGCTCGCACTCGTCGCTGCGCTCGCCGCGCCGGTCGCGGCGTCCGCGGACACGACCTTCACCTTCACCGGCCACGGCTACGGCCACGGCGTCGGCATGGGGCAGTACGGCGCGCAGGGCTACGCCCAGCACGGCTGGACCCACGAGCAGATCCTGGCCCACTACTACCAGGGCACGACGCTCGGGCCGAGCGGCGTCGCCCAGGTGCGCGTCCTGCTGCAGGAGAAGCTGACGCAGGCCGCCGCCAGCGCACCCGCCGGGGTGACCGCCGCCGACGAGGGCGGCAGCGCGACGCTCGCGGTCGCCGGGCCGGCAGTCGTGACCGTGCGCAAGGACGCCACCGGGTTCTCGCTCGTGGATGCGACCGGCGCCGTGCTGGCCAGTGGCTGGACGGGCCCGGTCGCGCTCACCGCCACGGGTGGCGGGCCGCTGACGCTGTCGGGAGCCGGCCTCAACGGCGTGCGCGACGGGCGTTACCGCGGGACTCTGCGCGTCCTCAGCGCCCCCGACGGCCTCCAGGTCGTGAACGTCGTCTCGCTCGAGAACTACGTGCGCGGGGTCGTCGCGAGCGAGATGCCGTCGACGTGGGAGCCCGAGGCGCTGGAGACGCAGGCGATCGCCGCCCGCACGTACGCCGTGGCGACGCGCAAGCCCTCCTCGAGCACGTTCGACCTCTATCCCGACGAGCGCAGTCAGGTCTACCGCGGGCTGGCGGCCGAGGCGGCGTCCGCCTCGGCCGCCGTCGACGCGACGGCCGGCCAGGTCGTGCTGTATGCGGGACAGCCCGTCGTGACGTACTTCTCGTCGTCGACGGGGGGCCGCAGCGCGGCCGTCCAGGAGGCGCTCCCGGGCGTCGATCCCGAGCCGTACCTCGTCTCGGTCGATGATCCCTACGACACGATCTCGCCCTACCACGACTGGACGCTCTCGCTGAGCGACCGCGACCTCTCGCAGAAGGCCGCCTACCCGGGCCTCGTCACGGGCCTCCAGATCGACGCCTATGCGTCCGGCCGGGTGAACACCGTGACGCTGAACGGCAGCGCTGGCCCGCTCGTGCTCTCGGCCTCGCTCGTGCGCAAGCGCCTGGGGCTGCGCTCGACCTGGTTCACGGCCACCCCGGGAGCCCCGGCTCCCAAGCTCGGCGCGATCTCCCTGCACTCGCGCGTCGTGCGCAACCGCGTGCTGCTCACGGGCAGTGCGCCGCCGGGTGCCGCCACGCTCCAGGGTGCTGCGAAGTTCGGCTGGCGCGACCTCGCGACGCACCCGGTGGGCGATGACGAGGCGGTGTCGTTCCGCCGGCCGGTAGGCGAGGCGGCGCGCTACCGGCTCGTCTCCGGCTCGCTGTCGTCGGAGCCAGTGCCCGTGATCCGTCATTCCGGCCTGCTGCTGCGGGGACGGCCGGGTGCGCTGCTGCGGGGGCGGTTGTTCCCGAGCGGGGCTCGCGGCTTCGTCGCGCTGCAGCATGTGATCGCCGATCGCTGGACGTGGGTTGCCCGCGCAAGGACGCGCGCCGACGGCACGTTCCGGTTCCCGGTGCGGGCCGAGAGCGGTCGCTGGCGGGTGCGCTGGCGCGGTGCCGGGAGCTTCCTCGGGGCGCTCTCGCCGGAGCTTCGCGTGGGCCACCGCACGCTGGCCTGGACGCCGACGGACCCGCTGGCGGCACGCGAGTGGAATCTCACCGCGGTCGACGCGTTCAGTTATGCCGACACGCTGCCGGTGCCGGAGGATGCACCGGTGTCGGTGGCCGTGATCGACAGCGGCATCGACCGCACGAGCCCCGACCTCGCCGGCGCCGTACCGCTGGCTTTCGTCGACGAGGCGCACGATGCGAGCACGTCGCTCGTGCACGGGACGGCGGTCGCGGGCATCATCGCGGCCGATGCCGACAACGGCATCGGCGGGGTCGGAGTCGGCTCTCCGTACGTCAAGCTGCTGGACTACCGCGTGGTCAGCGGCGGCGACGTCGATCCCGACGTCGAGGCCCGTGCCATCCGCGATGCCGTGGGCGCCGGCGCGAGGGTGATCAATCTCTCGCTGGGCGGCAATCGCGATCCCAAGGATCCCGGCCTGGACGAGTTCTCGCGCGCCGAGCGCGACGCGATCTCCTACGCCGTCAAGCGCGGGACCGTCGTCGTCGCCGCCGTCGGCAACGCGCCGGACGACGCGGGCGTCTACGCCAGCTGGCCGGCGGCGCTCCGGCACGTGCTCGGCGTCTCGGCCGTGACGCAGACGCTCGGGTGGGCGCCGTTCTCGAACACCGATCCCGTCTTCAATGACCTCGCCGCGCCCGGCGTCGGCATCATCACGACCGTGCCGCGCTCGCTGGCGCCGACTGGCTCCTCGCTCGACGCACCCCCTGGATTGACGATCCAGGCGGACGGCACCGTGCTCGGAACGTCATTCGCGGCGCCCCACGTGAGCGCGGCGGCAGCGGTGCTGCTCGCGCGCCACCCGGATTTCACGCCGACGCAGGTCATGTGGATCCTCGAGCACACGGCGCGGCGCCCGGGCGACAGCGCCGGCGGCGTCGGGCGCGATCGCCTGACGGGCTTCGGGCTGCTCGACGTCACGGCGGCGGTCAAGTTCGCGGACGGGACGCCGGCCAGCCTGCCGCCACCCGATGCCGACGAGCCGAACGATCGCGCGATGGACGCCCAGATCCTGCCGACCACGAATGGCTCGATCGACGCCGTGGCCGACTTCGGCGACGACCGCCGCGACGTCTACAAGCTCTTCCTGCACTCGGGCGACGCGCTGCGCGTCAGCACCAGTCCGCTGCCGCTGGACGGCAATCTCGGACTGGACGTCGCCATTTTCCCGCCGGGCGCGACGAACCTCGCCGGATCGAAGCTCGCGCTCGCGACCCGCCGGCCTGTGCTCTCGAGCACGTCGCTGAGGATCCGCAACTCGACGCCCGAGGATGGCTTCTACTACGTGCAGGTGTCGGCGCGGCGCGGCTGGGGCGCCTACCGCCTGCACTGGAACATCACGCCCGGGCAATAGCCGGCGCCGGGGACGCCCCATTAGGCGCCGAGCAGCTCGTCGGGCGCGACGTCGCGCAGGACGCGCGCGGGCGCTCCGACGACGACGGTGCGCGCAGGCACGTCGCGCAGCACGATGGCGCCGGCTCCGACGAAGGCTTCCTCGCCGATCTCGACTCCCGGGAGCAGGATCGCGGCTCCGCCGACGCGCGCGCCGCGCCGGATGACGGCGCCCTTCATGAGCGCGCGCCGCTTCTCTGTGCGACCCATGAAGTTGTCGTTCGTAGTCACGACGCAGGGCGCGATGAAGACGTCGTCCTCGAGCTCGCAGTAGGCCGTCACGTAGGCGTCGGCCTGGATGCGCACCCGCGCGCCGATGCTCGTGTCGTTCTCGACCGTGGCGCCGCGCCCGACCACGCTGTCGGGGCCGATCGTGACGCGTTCGCGCACGACGGCGAGGTCGCCGACGATCACGTTGTCGGCCAGCGTGGTGCCGGCGAACACGATCGCGCCCGTCGAGACCGTGCAATGCGCCCCGACCGTGAGGCCGGGCAGCGGCCCGCGGCTGGCCGTCGAGCTGCCGGCGAGCGCCGGGCGCTTGCCGAGCACCGCGTTGTCGCCCACCAGCGTGCCCGCGCCGATCGAGCAGCCGTCGTGCACGACGACGTTGGCGCCGAACTCCACGCCGTCGCCGATCGTCACGTCATCGCCGACGTGGAGGTTCGGCCCGCGCGGGTCGGAGGTCAGGCTCACGCCGGCAATCTCATCACGCGACCGCCACTCTCGAGCGACGCCTGCATGGCCTCGAGCACCTCGACGACCGCCAGGCCCTCGCGACCGTTGCAGCGCGGCTCGCGCGCCTCGCTGATGCAGTCGACGAACTCCTGGCACTCGAGCCGCAGCGGCTCGTCGTTCGCGATGCGCGGGATCGAGATGTCGCCGAAGCGGACGCTCACGTACTCGCCGTAGGAATCGGTGCTCGGCGAGCGCGAGGCGCTCTTGTCGTAGATCGTGACCTTGCGGTCGGTCTCCATGTCGTCGAACACGACCATCTTCTGCGAGCCGACGACCGTCAGCTTGCGCATCTTGTGCGGGTCGAGCCAGCTCAGATGGAGGTGGGCGATCACGCCCGAGGGGAA
>JALYLC010000290.1 GCA_030774435.1 Actinomycetota bacterium | reverse complement strand
GGCCGTGACCGCAGGCGCACGTTGCGCTCAGGCGGCGATGCACATGACCGACACGGTCACGCTCGCGGGCGACGAGCCCGTGGCGAACGACGCCGTCCAGCCAAGACCGTCCGGCGTCGGGCTCTCGGACAGCTGGTTTCCGTAGAGGCCCGCGCTCCAGCCGCCGCCGACGGCCTTGGCGCCCGCCGGGCACATTGCGGTGACGACGGTGCCCGTGCTGTTCGGCTGAATGGCCGCGATGGCCGAGTCGACCTTCGTGATCTTGCCGGGCGTGACGCCGCCGATGACGCCGGCGGCGATCTTCTTCGCCGTGACCGCGCCGTTCGCGATCTTCGACGAGGTCACGGCGTTGCTCTTGATCTGCACCGAGCCAACAGAGCTCCTGCCGAGCACCTGTCCTGCCCAGCCCGTGCCGCCCAGCGCGAAGAACAGCGCAAGGCCCGCGAGGACGTTCGCAGGAGTCAACAATCGCGTTGCTCGTCCCATGCTTCCTCCCTCTCTGGTTGTCGCGTACCGGATCTGGGGGGATCGGCACTCTCCGCGTCTCACGCTAGTCGCGGATTTCGCAGGAGGGACAGCTCGAGGGGGCGGTGCGCCCGCGGCCCCGCCAACCCCCTCCAAACGCCTTCTGGCCGCTCGCGCAGGTTGCCGTCACGGCGGTGCCGTCGTTGCCCGCCGGCAGGGCCTCCCGGCGGCGACTCGTCGCTACCATCGGGCGGGATGGAGTTCCGCCGCATCTCGAACCTCCCGCCCTACGTCTTCAAGCTGATCGACGAGCTCAAGGTCGATGCGCGGCGTCGCGGGGTCGACATCATCGACCTCGGCTTCGGCAACCCCGACATCCCGTCGCCCGAGATCGCAGTCGAGAAGCTGGCCGAGGCCGCGCGGCTGCCGCGCAACCACCGCTACTCGCTCTCGCGCGGCATTCCGAAGATGCGCGAGGCCGTTGCGGCTCTCTACGCGCGCCGCTTCGGCGTCGAGCTGGATCCGGAGACCGAGATCACGAATGCGATCGGCTCGAAGGAGGGCTTCACGCACCTGATGTGGACGCTGCTCCAGCCCGGCGACGCGGCCATCGTGCCGAGTCCGAGCTACCCGATCCACATCTACGGGCCGCTGTTCGCCGGCGCCGACCTCCGCCAGGTGGCCATGTCGCCCGGCGTCGACACGCTCGAACGCCTGCACCAGGCCTGGGACATCGGCTGGCCCAAGCCGCGCGTGCTCGTGATCTCGTTCCCGCACAACCCCACGGGCGCCTGCGTCGACGTGGAGTTCATGCAGCGGATCGTCGACTTCTGCCGCGAGCGCGAGATGATCGCCGTGCACGACTTCGCCTACGCCGACATCGGCTTCGACGGCTACGCCCCGCCCTCGATCCTGCAGGCCGAAGGGGCCAAGGAGTGCGCGGTCGAGCTGTACTCGATGACCAAGGGCTTCTCGATGGCGGGTTGGCGGATCGCGTTCCTGGTCGGCAACCACGAGGTCGTGCAGGCGCTCGTCAAGCTCAAGAGCTACCTCGACTACGGCACGTTCCAGCCGATCCAGATCGCCGCCACGGTGACGATGAACGAGGATCCCACCTACCCCGAGAAGGTGCGCGAGATCTACGAATCGCGTCGCAACGCGCTGTGCGACGGGCTCGAGCGCATCGGCTGGGACGTTCCGCGCCCGCGCGGATCGATGTTCGTGTGGGCGGCGATCCCCGAGCCGTATCTCGAGCTCGGCTCGCTGGGCTTCGCGTCGTCGCTGATCCGCGACTGCGAGGTAGCGGTATCCCCGGGCAACGGCTTCGGCCCCGGAGGCGAGGGCTTTGTGCGCTTCGCGCTGATCGAGAACGAACAGCGCATCGGGCAGGCCGTGCGCAGCCTGCGCCGCGGACTCGACCGGCTTCCGGTCGAGAGCGGGACCCGCTAGCGTCCCCGGCAACGAACTCGCATCGAGAAGGGGTGGGAGCGTGCAGCTCTGGGACGTGCTGGCGGCAGACGCCACAGGCAGAACCGACCCGCGGGTGCTGTTCTCGACGCCCGAGGCGCGCATGGTCATGATCGATCTCGTCGCCGGCGAGCGCCTCGGAGAGCACGAGGTGCACGAGCGGGCGATCATCCAGGTTGCGCGCGGCAGCATCGAGCTCACGAGCGGGAACGGCTCGATGACCTGCGGCGAGGGCGCGGTCGTCCTGCTGGATCCGGGCGAGCGCCACAGCGTGCTCGCCCGCGAGCATGCACGAATCCTCCTGACGCTCGCTCCCTGGCCGGGACTCGGGCACTACGACCCCTCCGAGGCCCAGGCGCAGGATCCCCACCGCCTGCGGCCGGGTGCCAGCGTGCCCGCGCAGCCCTAGGCTGCCCGGCGTGCGCGATGTGGAAGTGACGAGCGAGTTCATCGCCCTCGGCCAGCTGCTGCAGCTCGCGGGCGTCGTCGACACGGGCGGCGAGGCGAAGAACCTGATCGGGACGCTCACGGTCGCCGTCAACGGCGAGCCGGAGGGGCGCCGTGGACGCAAGCTCCGCCCCGGCGATGTCGTCGAGCTGCCCGACGCCGAGTCGCTGCGCGTCGTCGCGGCCGGTTGATCCTCGTCAGGACTGGAGCACGCGCACGACCCGGCGGTCAGGCACGAACCAGATGACCGCCACGCCCACGAACAGCGCGATCGAGGCCCATGGCAGGACGAACGCGAACGCAAGCGCGAGCACGTAGGCCGCGAGCGAGACCTTGCCCTTGCGGTCGCGGCCGATCGCGAGCGCGAGTTGCGAGCTCGATTCGTGCAGCGCCAGCAGCGCGATCGTGAGAAGAGTGAAGGCGATGGCGCAGCCGAGCAGGACGATCGCGTACGCCGCGACGGGGCCGGTCTGCACGCCCGCCTCGCCGAGCCACGCCGTCGTCAGCGGCGTGAGCGAGAGCCAGAACAGCAGGTGCATGTTCGCCCACAGCGTGCGGCCGTCGATCGTATTGACGATCTGCATCAGGTGGTGGTGGTTGTTCCAGTAGATGCCGACCATGACGAAGCTCAGCAGGTACGCGAGCAGCTTGCCCTTCTCGTCCAGGATGTCGCTGAGGTGGTGGCCGGCAGGCGGCCGCAGCTCGAGCACGAGAATCGTGATGAGGATGGCGATCACGCCGTCGCTGAACGCGTTCATGCGCTCCGGTCTCATCGGGCGAGTATGTCAGCGGAGCTGCGGAACTCCGCGGCGATCAGCGCCGCTCGCGGGGTGGCTCTAGACCGGCGCGGGCTCGTCACCGAGCAGGTAGCGGGCGCCCGGTCCCGCCTGGGCGGCACGGTCGACGGGGTTGAAGAGCCGGCAGGAGCGCAGCGACAGGCAGCCGCAGCCGATGCACGAGGCCAGGTCGTCGCGCACGCGCTCGAGCAGCGCGATGCGCTCTTCGACGTCCCGCCGCCAGGCGTGCGAGAGACGCGCCCAGTCGCGCTTCGACGGCGGGCGGTCGGCAGGCAGCAGCGAGAGCGCAGCGCCGATCGAGGCGAGCGGTATGCCGGCGGCGCGACCGGCCTGGATCACGGCAACGCGGCGCAGCACCGCGCGCGGATAGCGCCGCTGGTTGCCCTCGCTGCGCTCGGATGCGATCAGGCCCTCGGCCTCGTAGAAGCGCAGCGCGGAGGGCGCGACGCCACTGCGTAGCGCGACCTGCCCGATCGTCAGCATCGTCGCCGGCTCCGGCATGGATCCCACCTCCGACCTCAAGTGCGCTTGAGCTGTATCGCTTGACTTCAAGTGCACTTGAGATTGTAGCTTCATTGCATGACCTCGAGCGCATCCCCGCCCCTCGTGCAACTCGGCCACGAGTACTTGCCCGGCCTGCTCGAGCTGTTGCGCAGCGATGCCAAGCACGACCCGAGCGCGGCCTCGACGCTCGACGTCCACTGGGTGCTCTACGACCGCGTCCTCAACGTGACGCCCGATACCGCGGACGATCCCGAGCGCGACCGCCTGCTGCTCTCCAAGGGACACGGGCCGGCGTCGTACTACGCCGTACTCGCCGCCAAGGGCTTCCTCTCCGTCGACGCCCTGGCGAGCTTCGGGCGCTTCGACTCGCCGCTCGGTCACCACCCCGACGGCGCGCTGATCGCAGGCGTGGAGATCGCCAGCGGCTCGCTCGGGCACGGCCTGCCGATCGCCGTCGGCCGCGCGCTCGGGCTGCGCGCAGCGGGTCGCACGCGGCCGCGCGTGATCTGCGTCCTGGGAGATGGCGAGCTCGCCGAGGGCTCGAATCACGAGGCCATCGCGCTCGCCGGGCGTCTGGGACTGGACAGGCTGGTCGCGATCGTCATCAACAACTTCAGTGCGACCTACGGCTGGCCCGCTGGCATCGACACGCGTTTCGCGAGCGAGGGCTGGACGACAGCGAGCGCGCACGCGAGCGACCACGACGCGCTCGAGCTGGCGATCGAGGCCGCCGAGCCGGGACGGCCGCACGCCGTCGTCGCACTGGTGGGCGCATGACCACCGAGACCATGCGGGAGCGCTTCACCCGCGTCACGGCGCAAGCGCTCGACAGCGACGAGCGGCTGGCCGTCGTGCTCGCCGACATCGGCGTCGACGGCTTCGAGCAGGCCGGCGCCGCGCAGCGCCACCCGCAGCGCGTGATCAACGTCGGCATCCGCGAGCAGCTCATGATCAGCGTGGCCGCCGGCCTCGCACAGGAGGGCATGCGGCCCGTCGTGCACAGCTATGCGCCGTTCCTCGTCGAGCGGCCGTTCGAGCAGATCAAGCTCGACCTCGGCCACCAGGACGTCGGCGCGCTGCTCGTCAGCACCGGCGCGTCCTACGACGCCTCGCTCGAGGGACGCACGCACCAGGCGCCGGGCGACGTCGCGCTGCTCGGCACGCTGCCCGGATTCGCCATCCACGTTCCCGGCCACGCGGACGAGGTCGAGGAGCTCCTGCAGCGCGAGTTCGCCCGCGACGGCCGCGCCTACATCCGCCTGAGCGGCGAGGTCAATGCGACGGCGCGGCCGGTCGAGCAGGTCAGCGTGGTTCGCGACGGGCGCCCGGGCGATCCGCTTGTGCTTGCCGTCGGCCCGACGCTCGATCAGGTGCTCGAGGCCACCGCCGACCTCTCCGTGGCGATCGCCTACCTCTCCACCGTCCTCCCGTTCCCGGTCGCCGAGGTGCGGGGGCTGGCGCGCGGGAGTGAAGTCGCGATCGTCGAGCCGTACCTCGCCGGGACCTCCGCCGCCCCGCTCGCGGACGCCATGCGCGATGAGCCTCGCCGCCTGCTTGCGCTGGGCGTTCCGCCGATCGAGTTGCGGCGCTACGGCACGCCCGCGGAGCACCGCCGCGCGTACGGCCTCGACGCAGCGGGCATCCGCCGCTCGCTCGACTCGTTCCTCGCCGGCAGCGCCGAGGCTGCCTAGCCCTAGCGCACCGTCCAGCCGCCGTCGATCAGCATCGTGTGGCCCGTGATCAGCGAGGCCGCGGGCGAGGCGAGGAAGACGACCGCTCCCGCGACGTCCATCGGCTCGCCCACGCGGTGCAGGCCTGCGATCCGCTCCAGCACGTCGGCGCGAAACGCCGGATCCTCGAGCGCGGGCGCCGTGCCCGGCGTGGCTATGAACGTGGGCGCGACGGCGTTGACCGTGATGTTGTGCTCGCCCCACTCGATGGCCAGGCAGCGCGTCAGATGATGGATGCCGGCCTTCGTCATGCAGTAGATCGCCTCGCCCGGCAGCGCCACCTCTCCCGCCTGCGATCCGAGGTTGACGATCGTCCCGCCGCCTTGCCGGATCATGGCCCGGCCGACCGCCTGGCTGACGAAAAACGTGCCCTTCAGGTTGACGGCGCAGGTGAAGTCGAAGTCCGCCTCGGTGACGTCCTCGGCCGGATTCTCCGGCCCGATGCCCGCGTTGTTGACGAGGATGTCGATCCGCCCCGTGGCCGCAAGCGCGTCGTCCACCGCGCTCGCGATCTGGTCGCGCCGCGTCACGTCCATCTGCAGGCAGATGGCCCGGCGCCCGAGCCGCTCGATCTCGCCGGCCACCGGAGGCGCGCTCGAGGCATCGCGCAGGCCGAGCACGAGATCGGCGCCGGCGTGGGCAAGCGCCAGCGCGATCGCCTCGCCGAGGCCGCGCGCGGCGCCGGTGACGAGGGCCACACGGCCGCTGAGGTCGAAACTCGGGAATCGGACTTCGGCTGCAGACATCAGGCGACCGTAGCGTGCGCAGCCAATTGACACACGCTGCGTGTGCCAATTGGCGTTCTCGCGACGCCGATCTGACCGATCTTTCGATCAATCTTGATCGAGGGATGTCGGCGATCCGAGGCGGGTGCCGGTGGCGACGGCGCCAAATGACACACGCTGCGTGTGCCAATTGGCGTTCTCAGAGCATGAGCCGCCAGGTCTCTGAGACCTGGCGGGTCCCGAACACCTTGGCCGGCCGCTCCGCCGCGACGAGCTCGAAGCCGCAGCGCTCGTAGATCCGGCGGGCGGCCTCGAGCTGGCGCTGCGTCCAGAGGGTGAGCTCGCGGTAGCCGATCGCACGGGCGAAGCGGATGCACTCCTCGACCAGTTGCGTGCCGACCTGCATGCCGCGCGCCGCGGGCTCGACGATCAGGAGTCTCAGCTTCGCGACGCCTTCGCCCGCGTCCACGCAGAAGACCGAGCCGACGGGCTCCCCTTCGAGAGCCGCGATCCAGCAGCGCTCGCGTGCCGGATCGCGCCGCTCCAGATAGTCGGCCACGATCTGCGCAACCAGCACTTCGAAGCTCGTGTCGAAGCCGAACTCGCGCGCGTACAGCGCGCCGTGGCGCTGGATCACCCAGCCGTACTCGCCGGGGAGCGGCGGGCGGAGCACGAGCGACGGGGCGAGGCTCTCGCCGCCGAGCAACTGCTCGATCGTGCCCATCGCACCGAGCAGGCGCGCCTGCGATTCCGGTGGCAGCCGCTCGAGCAGCTCGGACGCCTGCTCGGCCGAGCGGCGGTCGAGCTCGGCGAACGCGCGGCGGCCGGGGCGGGTGAGTGAAATGAGCTGCGCCCGGCCGTCGGCGGGCGAGCGCCTGCGCGAGACGACCCCGGCCGCCTCCAGGGCCGAGAGCACGCGGCTGAGATGCCCGGGGTCGAGCGCGAGCTTGTGGGCGAGCGCCGAGGCCGTCGTCTCGGGCACTTGCGCGAGCTCGTAGATGACGCGGGCCTCGGTCAGCGAGTGCGGCGTGTCGAGCAGGCCCTCGTGCAGGAGACCGATCTCGCGCGTCCAGAAGCGGCTGAAGCGGCGGGCGCGATCTGCGGGCGATGCGAGCTGGTCCAACTCGAATACCTGCCTCTATCAACGAGATTACTTGTCGATAGCAACTATATCTTCCCGTTCGACACGGTGCAGCGCCACGCCGCCGATCACGAGACACACGCCCGCGACCTCAGCGCCCCCGGGAATCTGCGCCAGCACGAGCACGCCGATGACGGTTGCGATCGCCGGCAGAAGCGACACCATCAGCGCATAGGTCGCACGCGCGAGGCGCGCGAGCGCGAGTTGATCCGTGACGTACGGGATCACGGACGAGGACACCCCCACGCCGACGCCCGCCGCCAGCGCCACGGGATCGCCCAGCGCCGGGATGGCAGCCCAGCCTGCCAGCGGCGTGACCACCGCCGCGGCGATCAGCATCGAGGCCGCCAGCCCGTCGATGCCGCTCAGCGCGGAGCGCTTGGCGACGCGGTCGGCGAGCACGATGTAGAGCGCGAACAGCACGGCGTTCGCGAACGCGAAGGCGACGCCCAGGGGCTCGAGCGCGAACTGGACGTCGGTCACCAGGTAGACGCCGAGCACCGCGAGCGCGAGTGCGGCGAGGTTGCGGCGCGTGCGCGCGCCCAGCGCCGCCAGCGCGACGACCGGCAGGAACTCGATCGCCGCCACGGTCGCGAGCGGCTGGCGGCTGATGGCGAGGTAGAAGCAGCAGTTCATCAGCGCGAGCACGCAGCCCCACGCCAGCAGCAGCCGCCGGCCGTCCCCGTCGAGCAGGCCGAAGGCGCGCCAGGGCCGTCGCCAGAGCGCGAAGATCAGGGCGGCCGAGGCGATGCGCAGCCAGGCGACGCCCAGCACGTCGACGCGCGTGAACAGGAGCACCGCGAAGGACGGACCGAGGTAGTGGAAGACCGCGCTGACGACGAAGTACGCGTGCGGCGGGAGGCGTTGTGAATGCACTTCTCCAATGTTGTAAGGCATTCCGCTCGCAGTCCATCGCGTTTCGACGGTAGGCTCGCAGGCATGCCTGCGAATCAACGGGATATCTGGCAATCAGCCGAAGACACCCGGCTGGACGCCACGAATCGCAGACTCCTGGGCGAGCTGCAGGACAACGCCCGCCTGAGCCTGGCCGAGCTCGGCCGCCGCGTGGGTCTCTCATCGCCGGCGGTGGCCGAGCGCCTGCTGCGCCTCGAGAGTCAGGGCTGCATCACCGGCTACCGCACGGACGTCGATCCGAGAGCGCTCGGCTACAGCCTGAGCGCGGTCGTTCGCGTGCGCCCGGCGGCGCGGCAACTTCAGCGCGTGGCCGAGATCGCGCGCGCCAGCGCCGAGGTCGTCGAGTGCCATCGCATCACCGGCGAGGACTGCTTCTTCATGAAGGCGCACGTGCGCTCCATCGCGCACCTCGAGGAGCTGATCGATCGCTTCATCCCCTACGGCCAGACCACGACCTCGATCATCCAGTCGTCGCCGGTCCCGCCGCGCGGCCCCGCGCTGCCCTCGGCACCTTAACGCCACCTGAACGCGCTCACAGCGGGAGTGCAGGCCACGTTAAGCCTCCTCTAAGGAACGACTGGTCTCCTGCAGGAAGCGCTTCAATTGCCGAAAGCGCGAACACACCAACGAGGGAGCAGAAATGCCAGAGGAGCGCCGTCTTACCGGCCTCGACGCCGCGGGCGAAGGCCGTGAGACGGTCGAGGCAGCCCTGTTCGAGATGAAGCGCGTGATCGCCGGGCAGGACGTGATGCTCGAGCGCGTGCTCGTCTGCCTGCTCGCCGGCGGGCACCTCCTGATCGAGGGCGTGCCGGGCCTGGCCAAGACCCTGACCATCCGCACGGCCGCGCGCGTGCTCGGCGGCACCTTCCACCGCATCCAGTTCACGCCCGACCTCGTGCCGGCCGATCTCGTGGGGACGCGCATCTACCGCCCCAACACGGGGACGTTCGACACCGAGCTCGGTCCGGTCTTCACGAACTTCCTGCTCGCGGACGAGATCAACCGCGCGCCCGCGAAGGTGCAGTCCGCACTGCTCGAGGTCATGCAGGAGCTGACGGTCACGATCGGCGGCACGACGCACGTCGTCGAGCGCCCGTTCCTCGTCATGGCGACCCAGAACCCGATCGAGTCCGAGGGCACCTATCCGCTGCCGGAGGCTCAGGTCGACCGCTTCATGCTCAAGGTGCTCGTCGACTATCCGGCCATCGAGGACGAGCACACGGTCGCGCAGCGCGCGCTGCAGCAGCCGGTCGACGTGCAGCGCGTGATCGAGCTGCCGCGCCTGCTCGCGCTGCAGGCCGCGGTGCAGGGCGTGTACGTCGACCCCGCCGTCACGCGCTATGCCGTGCGGCTGGCGTCGGTCACGCGCGACCTCGCCGGCCACGGCCTCGAGAGCATCGCGCCGTTCGTGTCGTTCGGCGTCAGCCCCCGCGGCCCCATCAGCATGCTGCACGCGGCGCGCGCGCTCGCCGTTCTGCGCGGGCGTCGCTACGTGCTTCCGTCCGACGTGCACGAGCTCGCGCCCGACGCGATGCGCCACCGTCTCGTGATGTCGTACCGCGCGCTGGCCGAAGGGGTCAGCGCTGATTCCGTGATCGGACCGGTGCTGGAAACCGTGCCGATGCCGCGCGTCGAGCTCGTGAACGAGGTGGCGTGAGCCATCTCTCCCTGGTTACGGCGCCGCCGAATCCGGCGCGGCCCGGTCCGGGTGTCGTGCCCGAGACGGCGCTGCGCGCACTCGACCTGACGGTGCGCCGCCGCATCGAGAGCCTGCTCGCGGGTGATCATCGCGCTGCCTCCCTCGGCATCGCGATGGAGCTCGCACAGGTGCGGCCGTATGAGCCGGGCGACGACGTCCGCCTGATCGACTGGAATGCGACCGCGCGTATGAACGAGCCGCACGTGCGCCTGCACGTCGCAGAGCGGGCACTCACCACGTGGCTCGTGTTCGATGCGTCGCCCTCGATGGGATTCGGCACGGCCCTGCGCCGCAAGGCCGATGTTGCCGAGGGCGTCGTGCTGGCCGTCGGCCACGTCGCGAGCCGCCGCGGCAACCGGCTCGGCTTCCTCACCTACGGCCACCCCGACCCGCTTTACGTGCCGCCGCGCCAGGGGCGCGTGGGGCTCGTCGGCGTGCTGCTGCAACTGCGCGCCGTGGCGGACATCCCCGACGACTTCGCGATTCCAGAGGCGGTCGACGGCCTCGGCGCTGCGCTCTCGCGGACGCGCCGGCAGGCACGCGACCGCGCGCTCGTCGTCGTCGTCAGCGACCTGCGCGGCCCCCGTGACTGGGGCGGTGGCCTGCGCGAGCTCGCCGTGCGCAACGACATCATCGTGTGCGAGATCCGCGACCCGGCCGAGGTGGCGCTGCCGGACATCGGCGAGGTCGTCGTCGTCGACCCCGAGACCGGCAACCAGGTGCGCGTCGATACGGGCAACCGGCGGCTGCGCGAGCGCTATGCCGCAGCAGCCGCCGCGGAGCGCGAGCTCGTCGCCCAGGACATCCGCGCCGCGGGCGCCCACCATCTTCTCCTGTCCACCGCCGAGGACTGGCTGCGGCCGCTCGTGGTGGGCCTCGCCAACCGGCCCATTCTGCGATGAGGTTCGAATGGCCGATCGCGCTGCTCGCGCTGGCGGTGGTGCCGCTCCTGGTCGGCCTGCTCTGGCTGCAGCGCCGGCGCGAGTCGCGCTACGCGATCCGCTTCAGCAACGTCGGCGTGCTGGCGGACGTCGTGCAGGCGGCGCGCTCGCCCTGGCGCTTCGTGCCGCCGGCGCTCCTGCTCGCGGCCCTCGCCGCACTGGCGGTCGGACTCGCGCGTCCCAGCATCTCGGTCTCGGCCGAGCGCAAACAGGGCACCGTCGTGCTCGCGCTCGACCGCTCCGGCTCGATGCTCGCCCAGGATGTCGCGCCCGACCGCATCACGGCCTCGCGTGACGCCGCACAGCGCTTCATCAAGAACCTTCCGGACGGCTTCCGGGTCGGCGTCGTGACGTTCTCGGGCACGGCCAACGCCGACAGCGCGCCGAGCTTCGACCGAACGAGCGCCCAGCGCGCGATCGCGCGGATCCAGGCCGGCGGTGGCACCGCGATCGGCGACGCGATCGAGGCCTCCCTCGGCATGCTCGGTGTCAACTCGACGGCGACGAAGAAGGTCAACACCAAGGGTCGCGCGATCCTCCTGCTCTCCGACGGGTCGAACACCGAGGGCACCGACATCTCCACGGCCGCGTCCGCCGCCAAGCGCGCCGGCGTGCCCGTCTACACGATTGCGCTCGGCACCCCGAATGGCGTGCTCGACCTGCAAGCGATCGGCCAGGGCGTCGGCACGGTCCCGGTGCCGCCAGATCCCGAGGCGCTGAAGGCGATCGCCCACGAGACCGGCGGCGAGTCGTTCACGGCGCTCAACGAGTCCACGCTCAAGAAGGTCTACGACCACATCGGTACGCGCGTGAGCTCCACCAAGCAGCAGAAGGAGCTGACGTTCCTCGTCGCCGGGCTCGCGGCCGTGCTGCTGGCCGCGGCCGTCGGCTCCTCCTGGGTGCTGAGGGCGACATGACATTCGCCGATCCGTATCTGCTGGTCACCCTCGTTGCGATTCCGCTCGGGCTGATCGTCTACGTGGTGCTCGCGCGGCGCGGCCGCCGCGCCCTGCGCGCCGCCGCCAACCCGGCCCTCTGGCCCAACTTGATGCCGCGCCGCCCGCGCTGGCGTCGCCACGTGCCGCCTGCGCTGCTGCTGCTGGCCCTGGCCGCGCTGCTCGTCGGCGTCGCGCGGCCCCAGGCGCTCATGGCGAGCGACCAGAAGGAGACGACAGTCGTCCTCGCCGTCGACTCGTCGAACTCGATGGCGGCCAAGGACGTCAATCCCAGCCGCATCGCCGCGGCCCGCAACGCGGCGCGCAATCTCATCGCCGGCCTGCCGCTGAACGCGAAGCTCGGGCTCGTCTCGTTCGCGCGCGACGTGCGCGTGCTGCAGGCGCCCACGGACGACCGCGCGGCCTTCAACAACGCCCTCGCGCACCTGAGCTTGCGCGGCGGCACCACGCTCGGCACCGCGATCGACCGTGCGGTCGCGTCCCTGCGAGCGTCGCACCCGGCCCTCAAGGGACGCGCGATCATCGTGATCTCGGACGGCAAGAGCACGGAGGGCAAGCGCTCGCCGATCGCGGCCGCCCGGGCCGCGAAGGCCGTGGGCGTGCGCGTCTTCACCGTCTCCCTGGGCACGGCCGCCGGCACGGTCACCGAGCAGGGCAAGACCGTCAGCGTGCCGCCCGACCCCACGACCCTCCGCCGGGTCGCCGCGGTCAGCGGGGGGCGCTTCTACCGCGCGACCGACGCCGAGGCGCTGCAGAACGCCTACAGCGACATCGGCAGCGCCGTGCGGCCGCACAAGAAGAAGCGCGACATCAGCTTCGCGTTCATCGGCGGCGCCATGGCGCTGATGGCGGGTGGCAGCCTGCTCTCGCTGGCCTGGTTCCGCCGGCTGCTCTGACCGTCAGAGGTCCTGTACGCGCAGGGCTTCGAGGCACTCGCCAAGCGCGGCTGCGAGCAGCGTGCGATGGCAGTCGGCGGCATCATGCTCGACGCACAGCAGGCAGACGCCGCCCTCGGCAACCCGGCGGGCAAGCGCGTCGACGGCCTCGCTCGAGGCGGCGAGATGCGCGCGGTAGCCCGCTCGGCCGGCCTCCGAGTCGCCGCCCTTCCAGGCGTCGCGGTAGGGCTTCGGGTTGCCCAGAGCGCGCAGGTGCACGTAGTCGATGCCGGCCGTGCCGAGCAACGCGGCGAGCGCCGTCTTCGAGAACCCGCGCCGCCGCGAGAGCGGAAGCTCGCGCACATCGGCGAGCAGCGTCACGCCCGCCTCCGCGAGCTCGCCCACGAGCTCGTCCGGCGAGCGCCTCTCATATCCGATCGTGAAGACGGTCGGCGCCATAACCGAATTCGAGCACAGGCGAGCGGAACCTCGGGGTAGAACTTCCCATGAATCGCGGCCACCTGCCGCGTGCGTTCTACAGACCGTGGCGCCGCACGCGCTGCTGGTAGGTGCGCAGCGCGCGCAGCAGGTCGAGCTCGCGGAAGGCCGGCCAGTAGACGTCGGTGAAGTACAGCTCGCTGTGAGCGCTCTGCCAGGGCAAGAAGCCGCTCAGCCGTTGCTCGCCGCTCGTGCGGATGATCAGGTCCGGGTCGGGCGCCCCCGCGGTGTAGAGCCGGGCCGCGAGCGACTCGCGCGTGATCGCCTCGGCGATGCGCGCCGCCGGGACGCCGTCATTCGCCAGCGAGAGCACGAGCGCCTTGCAGGCGTCGATCAGCTCATCGCGGCCGCTGTAGCCCAGAGCGATCGTCAGGCTCGGGCCCGGCTGCGTCGCGGTGGAGGCCTCGATCCGCCGGATGGTCTCGCAGACCCGCTCCGGCAGATCCTCGACGCGCCCGATCACGCGCATGCGCATGGCGGTCTCGGGGACGAGGGCGCGCTGCTCGAGCGCGTCCAGCTTGTCGCAGACGACGTCGAAGAGTGCCGCCAGCTGCGCGTCGGGGCGGCCGAGGTTCTCGTTCGAGAGCGCCCACACGGTGATCTCCTCGATCCCGAGCGGGGCGCACCAGTCGAGCAGCTCGTCGATCTTGTCAGCCCCGCGGCGATGGCCCGCACCTGCCTCGCTCAGGCCCTCGCCGAGTGCCCAGCGGCGGTTGCCGTCGAGGATCACGGCCAGGTGCCGCGGCGCCTCGGCCGCGCCCACGTGGCGCCGGAGGCGGCGCGTGTAGAGCGCGTAGGCCGGCCGCGCGAGCCACAGCACGACTCGCCGGCCGCGACCGCCGATTCCGGCGGCTCGCGCCGGACGCGCGCCCAGGCCCTCGCTCGCCACGGTCATGGGCTGAGAGTACGCGTAAGCCCGGCGTAAGTGCAGGCTGGGCAAAGGCGAACAATCCCACAGCGGGCTGCCAGCACTGTCACAGCGGGAGCGTGCACGATTCCTGTGAGCGTCCTGTCAACGCATTTTCCGACCCGAAGGAGGGGACGTGCCGCAACCCGTCCACGATCACAGAGAGGCCGACCGGCTCAGCCGCCGGTCGACACTCGTCCGCGCCGGAGGGCTTGCCGCTGCGGCGCTGGGCGCCGCGAGCCTGCCGGCCGAGGCCGCCGGCAGCGGCGAGCAAACCGACGCAGTCGCCTGCGTGCTGGCGCCCGAGCTGACCGAGGGCCCGTACTACCTGCCGAACGAGAAGGTGCGCCGGAACATCACCGAGGGCCAGGCGGGTGCGCCCCTGAGCTTGCGACTGACGGTCGTCGACGCCTCGAGCTGCAAGCCGATCAAGGGCGCCGCGGTCGATATCTGGCACGCGAGCGCGGGAGGCAAGTACTCCGGTGAGAGTGCGAACGACACCGTCGGGCTCACCTTCCTGCGCGGCATCCAGCGCACCGACGCAAAGGGTCTTGCGCTCTTCACGACGATCTACCCCGGCTGGTATCAGGGCCGCACGGTGCACGTCCATGTGAAGGTCCATCTGGCCGGCGCCGTCGTGCACACGGGCCAGTTGTTCTTCCGAGACGCCTTCACCGACGCGGTCTACCGGCGAGCGCCCTACAGCGGGCGCTCGGCCCGCGACGTGCGCAATGCCAACGACTCGATCTACCTCTCCGGCGGCAGCCGCTCGCTCCTGCGCATGCGCACCGTCGGCAAAGGCTACGTCGGCTCGATCAGCATGGGCGTCCGCCGTAGCTGACTACTGCACCACCATCTGCGCGTCGGCGTGCTGGATTCCGACCATGCCGTACTCGGGCCCGTGCCCCCGGAGGTGCGTGAGCAGCGCCGTCTCGGCCACGGTGATCGCCGTCTGCGGCGTCCCGGCCTCGATGCGCGCCGTGAGCGTGAGACGACACGTGAGCACATTGCTGACGACACACGGCTCCCGCACGTAGCCGGTGTGCTGAAGCTCACCGCGCAACTCGTCGGCAAGTCTCGGCAGGTCCCGGGCGAGGATCGCGGTCGTCCCGCACTGCACGAAGTAGTCCATCACGCCTCTCCTTGAGAGCTCGTGCTGGGTGATCCCCGCTGCAAAAGTCCCGGAAACTCCCTCAACCGAGTGACCTCACAGGTGACCGTGACGCCCTCGCGCCCGCGGCAGGCCCAACTCGCGCCTACGGCGGGTGCTCGTCGGTCGCGAGCGCCTAGAGTGACATCCGTGAACGCCGCGTGAGTGCCCATGCGCACGGGAGCCACGACGGACACGCGCATGGCGTCTCCGCCGACGCCGACAGCCGCAAGCTCGCCGTCGCCCTCGCGCTGATCCTCGGCTTCATGCTGGTCGAGGTCGTCGCCGGGCTCCTGGCCGGCTCGCTCGCGCTGCTTTCGGACGCCGGCCACATGCTCACCGACGCGGCGGCGATCGCCTTCTCGCTGGTGGCCATCCGGCTGGCCGCGCGCCCGGCGCAGGGCGTGATGACCTACGGCCTGAAGCGCGTCGAGATCCTCTCGGCGCAGGCCAACGGGGTCACGCTGCTCGTGCTCGCGCTCCTGATCCTGTTCGAGGCCGTGCGCCGCCTGATCGACCCGCCGGACGTGGAGGGCGGCGTCGTGCTCGCCGTGGCCATCGTGGGCGTCGTCGTCAACCTCGCGGCCACCTGGACGCTCTCGCGCGCCAACCGCCGCAGCCTCAACGTCGAGGGCTCGTTCCAGCACATCCTGACCGACCTCTACGCCTTCATCGCCACTGCCATCGCGGGCGGGATCGTGCTCTGGACGGGGTGGCTGCGGGCAGATCCGCTCGCCTCGCTGCTCGTGGCGGCGCTCATGCTGCGGGCTGCCTACGGCCTCCTGCGCGATTCGGGCCGGATCTTCCTCGAAGCCGCTCCGAGCGACCTCGATCCCGACGAGATCGGCCGCACACTGGTCGCGCAGCCGTGTGTGAGCGAGGTGCACGACCTGCACGTCTGGGAGATCTCGTCGGGCTTCCCCGCGCTCACAGCACACGTGCTGGTCTCGCCCGACTGCGACTGCCACGCCACGCGGCGACGGCTCGCCGAGGTGCTCGACGAGCGCTTCGGGATCGGGCACACGACGCTCCAGGTCGACCACGCACAGCCGCCGCAGGCGCTGCAGATCGCCACGCGCCCGCAAACGCAGAAGCGCTGAGCAACCCGCGTCACGCTCGTTCATCCGCTCGCGCCGATTCCGCACGACGACCGCGCCGGGGATTCGATATCGTCGCCCATCCGCGCTAGTCCGAAGGGAGCAAGTCATGGCCGATTCGTACGGTGACGCAAAGCTCACGCGTCGCGAGGCGCTCGTGCTCGGAGGACTCGCGGCTGCCGGGGTGACATCGGTGCCCAGCGCGCTCGCCGCCGCCCCTGCCTACGAGGGCAAGCTCAACATCTACAACTGGGCGCAGTACCAGGATCCGGCCAACCTCAAGGCCTTCGCCAAGCAAGCCGGCGTCAAGGTGCACACGACGTTCTACACCTCGAACGAGCAACTCCTGACCCAGCTACAGACCACCAAGGGCCAGAAGACCTACGACATCATCGTCCCGGACGGGGACCACGTGCGCATCGAGAAGGGCGCAGGCGGACTCGGGCTGCTCGCGCCGCTCGACCACTCGAAGATCCCCAACCTCAAATATCTCGGCGCGCAGTGGCGCAAGCTCTCCTACGACCCGGGCAACAAGTATTCGGTGCCCAAGGACGCCGGAGTCACGGCCTTCAGCTACCGGACCGACCGGGTCAAGGCAACCCTGAACTCCTGGAAGGACTTCTTCGCCTTCCTGCCGCACGCGAAGGGGCTTCACGTCAACTTCATCGAGAGCCCCGCGGAGGTGATCGGCGTCGCGCTCAACTCGCTCGGCTACTCGATGAACACCAAGAGCAACAAGGAACTGAACGCGGCGAGCAAGCTGCTGCTCTCGGTCAAGCCCTACGTGACGACCATCAACGAGGTCTATCTCGACGACCTCTCGGCGGGCAAGATCGACCTCGGCATCACCTATTCCGGCGATGGCTTGCGCGCTCAGGCGGCCCGCAAGGCCAAGGCCGACATCCGCGTGGTGCTGCCTTCGGGCCGCTCCGAGTTGTGGATCGACAACTGGGCGATCTCGGCCGACGCGCCTCACCCGAACGCCGCGCACGCCTGGATCAACTACGTGCTGCAGCCGAAGGTCAACGCGGCCGAGATGCGGTACGTGTCCTACGAGGTGCCGACGCCGGCGTCGTTCGCGAGCGTCGGGGCGGCGGCCAAGAACCCGAAGATCGTGTTCCCTCCGCGGGTGTTCAAGGACTACGAGATCCTCGAGACCACGCCCGAGGGCCTCTCGAAGCGCGTGAAGATCTGGGATCAGTTCAAGGCCGCCTGAGCGGCTGCCGGCAAAAGCGCCATGACGACCGATGCGGCAGGCGTGGAGTTCGACGCCGAGCTCGTCGGCGTGGTCAAGCGCTTCGGTGCGGTGACCGCCGTGGACGGGGTCGATCTGGCGGTGCGCAGCGGCGAGTTTCTCTCGCTGCTCGGGCCGTCGGGCTGCGGCAAGACGACCGCGCTGCGACTCCTCGCGGGCTTCGAGCGGCCGGACGAGGGCTCGATCCGGATCGGCGGCATCGACGCGATCGGGCTACCTCCGTACCGGCGGAGCGTCAACACCGTCTTCCAGCACTACGCGCTGTTTCCGCACATGTCGGTGCTCGAGAACGTGGCCTACGGCCTCAAGCAGCGGAACGTCGCCGTGGCCGAGCGCAGGCGCCTCGCCGAGGAGGCGCTCGAGCTGGTGCAACTGCGGGGATTCGCGACCCGGCGGCCGCGGGAGCTGTCCGGCGGGCAGCAGCAGCGCGTTGCCCTGGCGCGCGCGCTGGTCCTGCGGCCGCGCGTCCTGCTGCTCGACGAGCCACTCGGGGCGCTCGACCTCAAGCTGCGCCGCGAGATGCAGATCGAGCTCAAGCGCATGCAGACCCAGCTCGACCTCACGTTCGTGTACGTGACGCACGACCAGGAGGAGGCGATGTCGATGAGCGATCGCATCGCCGTCATGTCGGGTGGGCGTATCGAGCAACTCGACCGCCCGCTCGTCATCTACGACCGCCCGGCGAGCGCGTTCGTTGCCGGATTCATCGGCGACATGAATTTCCTCGAAGGTGAGATCGTCGAGGTCTCCGGGGACGGCTGGTCGGCGAGGGTCGGCCCGCTTCTCGTCCGCGGACTCGGCGACGCGCGGCGCGGCGCGGCCGTGCGCATCGGCGTGCGTCCCGAGAACGTGGTGATCGAGCCGGGCTCCGTAGCGGGCGGCGAGGCGAACCGCGCCACGGCGACGCTGGTCGCGGCGATGATCCTGGGCGACCAGGTGCAACTGATCGCCGAGCTCCCGGGCGGCCGGCAGATCGTCGCGCGCGAGCAGCGCGCGGCAGCCGGCGCGGTCGTCGAGCAGTTGTCGCCAGGCGATGCGGTCGTCGTGCGCTGGTCGCCCGAGGCGGCGATGCTGCTCGAGGAGCTGCCCGTGACCGCCGGGGAGCCGGCGTGACGCTCGAGCCGTCCCCCCCTCCGCCGCCTGGCGAAGGCGGGGAGCTCGCAGCCGGCGCAGCTCCGCGTCGCCGGCGCCGGTCGTTCGCGCCTCGCTATCCGGCTTGGCTGACGCTGCCCGTCCTCGGCTACGACGCAATCTTCTTCCTGGGGCCGCTTGCCATCCTCGTGGTCTTCTCGCTCGCCGACACCGTTGGCTTCGGGCAGGTCTCGTACGCGCTCAGCGCAGTCAACTTCCGGCAGCTCTGGGACCCGCTCTATCTCGACATCTTCAAGACGACCCTGACGATGGCCGCGCTCGGGACCGCGCTCACATTGCTCGTGGGCTATCCGATGGCCTACTGGATGGCGCGCTGCCTCGACGGCGGCAAGTCGCTCGCGCTGATCCTCGTGATCGTCCCGTTCCTGACGTCGTTCCTGATCCGCACCTACGCCTGGTTCATCATCCTCGACCCTCAAGGCTTCCTCGTGCATTTCGTGCACGACCTCGGCCTCACCGGCTGGCGACCCCTCTACACGACCCAGGCGATCGGCATCGGCCTCGTCTACAACTACATGCCGCTCCTGATCCTGCCCGTCTACGCATCGCTGGAGCGCATGGACTGGACACTGGTCGACGCCGCCCTCGATCTCGGGTCGTCGCCGATCAAGGCCTTCCGCCAGGTCACGCTGCCGCTGACGCTGCCGGGCCTCGTGACCGGCGTCCTCCTCGTCTTCATCCCGATGACCGGCGAGTACGTGATCCCGTCGCTCCTGGGAGGCGGCAAGCGCGAGTTCGTCGGCAACGCGGTGGGCGACCAGTTCCTGGTCGCGCAGAACTGGCCGTTCGGCGCGGCGATGGCAATCGGGCTCCTGCTCGTGCTCAGCGTCTTCCTGATCGTCTACCTCGCCTTCGCGACGAAGGAGCAGCAGTTCGGTGCGTAAGGGACGGCGCATCGGCGGGCGCGACGCGCTGACGGGCTGGGCGATGCTCGTCTACGCGTTTCTGTACGCGCCGATCGTCGTCGTCGTGATCTTCGCGTTCAACAGCAACCACCAGGTGACTGTCTGGCGCGGCTTCACGACGCACTGGTTCGGGGATGCGTGGAACGACCCCGTCTACCGCAGCGCGCTGACCACGAGCCTGCGCATCGCGCTCGCGAGCTCCATCCTCTCGACGATCCTGGGCACGGCCGCCGCACTGGCGCTGAGCCGCATGCATCGGCGCTGGCGGATGCCGTTCGACGCGCTCGTGTACCTCACCCTCGTCGTGCCGGAGATCGTGATCGCCGTCGCGTCGCTGATCTTCTTCGTCCGTTTCCACGCTCGCGTCTCGACCTTCCCCCAGCTCGGTCAGACGACGATCCTGCTCGGCCACACGGTGTTCAACACGTCGCTCGTGACGCTGATCGTCCGCGCCCGCTTCGTCGGCATGGGCTCCGCGCTCGAGGAAGCGAGCTTCGACCTCGGCGCCGGCCCACTCTCGACCTTCCGGCAGATCACGCTGCCACGGCTCTACCCGGCCGTGATCGCTGCGGCGATGCTGTCGTTCGTCTTCTCGTTCGACGACTACGTGTTGTCGGCGTTCACGGCCGGCGGCACCACGCAGACCTGGCCGATGGTGGTGTTCGCAGCGGTGCGCTTCGGGGTCACGCCGGCCATCAACGCCTTCGCGACGCTCATGCTCCTTGTCACGCTCACCGTGCTGGCCATCACCGGGCTCGTCCTGCGCCGGACGCGAGCGACGAGCCCCGACGAGGGCGGTCTGACCGGGACGCTCGGACTCGGCTGACGAGAGCGAGGAGGCTCTCAGTCAGCGGCCTCTCACGGCTGCGAGGTTGCCGTGGTGGACGCGCTCGTACGGCTCGAACCATGTCAGCGAGCCGGCGGCGAGCTGCCCGGCGATGAAGGCCCGCAGATCGCTGTGCCGCTCGAGCGGCTCGCCGGCCGTCAGGAGCAGGTCCCGGACGTAGCGCTGCGTCGCGTCGATCAACGTGCCGGGATAGCCGCCGCGCTCGATCACCTCGCAGCTGCCGTGGTTGGGGAGGATCCGACTCGCGCCGAGACCGCGCATCCGCTCCAGCTCGGAAATGTGCACCTCGAGCCGGTCGGGCTCGCTGACGTACGTGACAGTGTCCTCGACGGTGTCGCCCGCGAGCAGGATCCCGGTGTGGGGAAGGTAGGCGACAGTCGCGTCGCGGCTGTGGATGTCGAACTGGACGAGCTCGACCTGCAGGTTCGGCGTCTCGAGCCAGAGACGGTCGTCGAAGAGCGTCGTCGGCAGGATCAGCGGGGCGATCGCGGGCGGGCCATGGTGCGTTCCCGCCTCGATCGCGCTGCGATGCTCGGCCAGGAGTGCGCCCGTCGTCCGGTTGGCGATGATCTCGCAATCGGCGAAGGCCTCGTTCCCGGCGACGTGATCCAGGTGCCAATGGCTCAGAACCACCCGGAACTGGCGAACCCCCAGGTGCTCGAGGGCGTCGCGGATCACGCGCGCGTGCCCGACCGACACATGTGTGTCGTAGACGATCGCCTCGGCGCCGTCGACGAGCGCATAGCTGCAGATGCCGAGCGAGAGAGCGCCGTCGTCGACCCAGTTGTCGATTGGCGCCGAGCTGGTCGCCGGGCTGCGCCCGTCATAGAAGCCGAGCAGACTCTCACCGAGCCGGATGACCCGCAGGTCGCTCGTGATCACGCGGGCTCCTCGAGATACGACTCCGCAAGATCGACGAAGACATGGAAGGGTGGCTCCGCTCCGGCGCCGAAGAGATCAGCCGAGCAGAACCTCACGGCATAGAGCGCCTCGGGCGGTGCTTCCTCGCCGCGCGCGACCGAGTCCGCCAGCAGATCGTCGCCGTGCACTCGCTGGACGACGCCGAGCGCGCCGCGCACGTACCCCGGGCAACGCGTATGACCCTTCGGCCGCATGCGACGGACGCGCACACGCACGCCGGGCCCGAAGCGCGGCGCGGCTGCCGGCGGCAGGGAATCGCCGCCACGCTGCGACTCCAGGCAGCGCTTGGCGAGCGCCGGGTTACGGCAAAAGGGCATGGCGTGGCTCCCGAGACGCGTCATCGCCGCGTCGACGTCCTCCGGCGTGACGGTCCCGGCGCGCTGCAGGCGGCGTTCGAGGCCGAAGAGCCAGCGCTCGTAGTACGACGCGGCCAGGTACGCGCTCGGGGTCATCGACTCGATCGCCTCGCGGAAATGGCCGCTGGTGATTCCGGCGACGCTCGCAACCTCCGTCAACGCGAACAGCCGCGCCTCCCAGTCCGCATGGAAGATCGCGCCATCGGGCGCGACACACCCGAAGCCCTGCGCCCCACCGAGATCGTGAGCGGCGTGCACGTGCCGATCCTAACCGGCGCGTTCGCCGCCAGCTGGTCAGAGCTTCTCAGACCCCGATCGGGTGCCAGACGGTCTTCGTCTCGACGAAGGCCGTCAGCCGCTCGGTGCCGGGCTCAGCCGCCCAGTCCTCATCCGCGGGGATGTAGACGCGCTTGACATTGTCCGCCGCTGCGCGCTGGAGGTCGGCGCGGTCGGGCGCCGCGACGCCCGTGAGATCGATCGCGTTGACGTCGCGGTGGCTCGCGAGCCAGGGAGCGAGCTCGCGCGTGAAGCCGGTCAGCACGTTTGCGACGCCGCCTGGCAGATCCGAGGTCGCGAGCACCTCGGAGAGCGAGACCGCGGGCAGCGGCCGGCGCTCGGAGGCCACGATGACGGCCGTGTTGCCGGTGCACAGCACCGGCGCGAGCGCGCTGACGAATCCGAGCAGGCTCGACTCCTGCGGCGCGAGGATCGCGACGACGCCGGTCGGCTCCGGCAGGGAGAAGTTGAAGTACGGCCCGGCGATCGGGTTGGCCGAGCCGGCCACCTGGGCGAACTTGTCGGCCCAACCGGCGTACCAGACGACGCGGTCGATCGACTCGCCGACCGTTGCGAGCGCCGCCCCGGGGGTCAGCCCCTCGGCGGCGGCGACCTCGGCAGCGAACTGCTCGCGACGGCCGTCGAGCATCTCGGCCACGCGGTAGATCACCTGCCCGCGGTTGTAGGGCGTCGCCCCCGACCAGCCCGGAAACGCCTTGCGGGCGGCGACGACCGCATCGCGGACGTCCTTGCGCGAGGCCTGCGCGGCGTGCGCGAGCAGCGCCCCGGAGGCGTCGTCGACCGGGTAGGAGCGGCCCGACTCCGAGCGCGGGAAGGCGCCGCCGATCGCGAGCTTGTAGGTCTTGCGCACCCGCAGGCGCGGCTCCTCAACGCCCAAGGTAGGCCTCCAGCCCGTGCCGGCCGCCCTCGCGCCCGAAGCCCGACTCCTTGTAGCCGCCGAAGGGCGAGGCCGGGTCGAAGCGGTTGAACGTGTTGGCCCAGACCACACCGGCCCGAAGCTGACGCGCCATCCAGAGGATGCGCGAGCCCTTCTCGGTCCAGATGCCCGCCGACAGCCCGTAGGGCGTGTTGTTGGCCTTGTCCACGGCCTCCTGCGGCGTGCGGAACGTGAGCACCGAGAGCACGGGGCCGAAGATCTCCTCCTGCGCGATGCGGTGACTGGCCGAGACGCCGGTGAAGATCGTCGGCGGGAACCAGAAGCCGCGCTCCGGCAGCTCGCAGGGGGGCGACCAGCGCTGTGCGCCCTCAGCCTCGCCCGCGTCACTGAGCTCGCGGATACGGGTGAGCTGCTCGGCCGAGTTGATGGCGCCGATGTCGGTGTTCTTGTCGAGCGGGTCGCCGAGCCGAAGCGTGGCCATGCGCGCCTGGAGCTTGGCGATGACCTCCTCGACGACCGACTCCTGCACGAGCAGCCGCGACCCCGCGCAGCACACGTGCCCCTGGTTGAAGAAGATGCCGTTGACGATGCCCTCGACCGCCTGGTCGAGCGGCGCGTCGTCGAAGACGATGTTGGCGGCCTTGCCGCCGAGCTCCAGGCTGAGGCGCTTCGGCGTGCCGGCCAGGCTGCGCTGGATCAGCTTGCCCACCTCGGTCGAGCCCGTGAAGGCGATCTTGTCGACGCCCTCGTGCTCGACCAGCGCCTGCCCGATCGCCGGCCCGCCGGCGATGACGTTGACGACGCCCGGCGGCAGGTCGCACTCGGCGATGATCTCGGCCAGCGTGAGGGCAGTCAGCGGCGTGGTCTCGGCCGGCTTCAGCACGACGGTGTTGCCCGTCGCGAGTGCGGGCGCGATCTTCCAGGCGGCCATCAGCAGCGGGAAGTTCCAGGGGATGATCTGGCCCGCGACGCCGATCGGTCGCGGCGCGGGACCGTACCCCGCGTGCTCGAGCTTGTCGGCCCAGCCGGCATAGTAGAAGAAGTGCGCAGCCGCCAGCGGGACGTCGACATCGCGCGACTCGCGGATCGGCTTGCCATTGTCGAGCGACTCCAGCACGGCGAGCTCGCGGGCCCGCTCCTGGATCGCGCGCGCGATGCGGAAGAGGTGCTTGGCGCGCTCGCGCCCCGGCAGATCGCGCCAGACCGATTCGTAGGCATGGCGCGCGGCGGCCACGGCGGCGTCGACGTCGGCCGCGCCGGCCTCGGCGACCTCGGCCAGCGGCGCGGCCGTGGACGGGTCGAGCGTGGAGACGGTCTCCCCCGCCCCGGCGCGGAACTCGCCGTTGACGAAGATCCCGTAGCTCGAGCGCAGCCGAGCCGTCTCGCGTGCCTCGGGGGCGGGGGCGTATTCGAAGGGGGGCGCGGCAGCCATGCTCAGTCGAGCGTCACGTAGTCGGGGCCGTCGTAGCTGCCGCGCGCGAGCTTGTGGCGTTGCAGCAGCAGGTCGTTGAGGAGGCTGGACGCGCCGAAGCGGAAGTGGTCGGCGTCCAGCCAGCGCGGGCCGGCGACCTCCGAGACCATCACGAGGTAGCGGATCGCTTCCTTGCTGGCGCGGATGCCGCCCGCGAGCTTGACGCCGCGCAGATCGCCCGTCCCGTCGGCGAAGTCGCGGACCGCCTGCAGCATCACGAGCGCGACCGGCGGTGTCGCGGCGGGGCTCACCTTGCCCGTCGACGTCTTGATGAAGTCGGCGCCGGCCAGCAGCGCGAGCACCGAGGCCCGGCGCACGTTGTCGAGCGTGGCGAGCTCGCCCGTCTCGAGGATGACCTTGAGGTGCGCCGAGCCGCAAGCCGAGCGCGTGGCGACGATCTCGTCGTGCACGAGCCCGTAGCGCCCGGCCAGGAATGCGCCCCTGTCGATCACCATGTCGATCTCGTCGGCGCCGGCCGCGACCGCGTCGCGCACATCGGCGAGCTTGACCGCCAGCGACGCCCGTCCCGAGGGGAACGCCGTGGCCACGCTCGCGACCTTGACGCTGGAGCCCTGCAGGGCCTCGACCGCGACCTCGACGAGATCGGGATAGACGCACACGGCGGCGACCGACGGCGTGGCCGCGTCGCTCGGATCGGGCCGCACGGCCTTGGCGCAGAGCGAGCGCACCTTGCCGGGCGTGTCGGCGCCCTCGAGCGTCGTCAGGTCGACCATGCGAACTGCCGTGTCCAGTGCCCAGGCCTTGCTGGTCGTCTTGATGCTGCGCGTGGCGAGCCCGGCAGCGCGCGCCTCGGCCCCGACCTGGTCGACGCCGGGCAGGCCGTGCAGGAAGCGCCGCAGCGACGTCTCGTCTCGGGTCGCCTCGTGCAGCGCCGCGACATCGCCGCCGAACGGGCTGAGGGTCGCGCTCACGCCCGCAGTCTACGAACATCCGGAATCCCCCGAACGAGCGTGGGGCCAAATGCCGGCTTCGTGTTAGGTATGAGCATTATCCCGGGCACTGGCGCACTGCGGGAGGGCGCGCGTGAACCACTTCTTCATACGGCTCGACATCATCCGCCGGCACGAGCGCGGGCAGACCATGGCTGAA
>JALYLC010000289.1 GCA_030774435.1 Actinomycetota bacterium | reverse complement strand
ATGCCGAGTTGTGCGTGACGCAGCGGCCCGCCGTCGCGATCCTGCCGACCGGAGGGGAGCTGCGCGCGCCGGGCGCGCGGCTCCTGCCGGGCGAGGTGGCCGACGCCGACGGACCGATGCTGCAGGCGCTCGCACGCGATCTGGGCGCGACCTGCGAGCGCCTGCCGGCCCGCGCCGACGACGCCGGGGAGATCGGCGCAGCCGTCGTGAGCGCCGCCGCGGCGAGCGACCTCGTGCTCGTGATCGCGGGCTCTTCGCGCGGCCGGGCCGATCACACGGCCGCCGTGCTCGAGCGCCACGGCGAGCTCGTCGTCCACGGCGTCGCCCTCCGTCCCGCCCACCCGGTCGCGCTCGGCGTGGTGGAGGGGACGCCGGTGATCGGCATTCCCGGCTATCCCGTGGCGGCCGCCATCGCGTTCGAGCGCTTCGGGCGGCCGTTGATCGAGCGCCTGCTCGGCGGCCTGCCGGAGGATGCGCCCCTGATCCGCGTGCGCCTGGCGGGAGACGTACGGGCGCGGCCTGGCGTCGAGGCCTACGTGCCGCTGATCCTGAGCGCGGGTGACGATCTCCCGCTGGCGATGCCGCAGAGCCGCAAGGGTGGTGCGCTGCGGGGCCTGGCCGGAGCGCACGCGCTGCTCTGCGCCCGGCTCGAGAACGGGGTGCTGCCGGCGGGCAGCGAGGTCGATGCCCGCCTGCTCCGGCCCTGGCCGCGCAGCTAGCATCAGCGCTGCAATGTCCGATCCCGAGCATCCGTGGCTCGCGCGGCTGCCGAACGCCCTCACGATCGCCCGGCTGGCTGCCCTGCCGCTGTTCTGGTGGGTGCTGCTGGAGGCGGATCATGGCCGCTCGGCCCTGGCCTTCGTCGTCTTCGGCGTCGCCGCGCTGACGGATTGGTTCGACGGCTGGCTCGCGCGCCGCTACGCCAGCTTCTCGCGCTTCGGCCGGCTCGCCGACCCGCTGGCCGATCGCCTGCTCATCGACTCTGCCGTGATCCTCCTGTGGCACCACGGCCGGCTGCCGCTGCTCGCGCCCGCGTTGATCATCGGGCGCGACCTGGTGCTCGCGCTCGGCATCGGCAGCGCGGCGCGCCACGGCTACGAGCTGTCGGTCGTGTACCTGGGCAAGACCGCGACGTCGGTGCTGATGGTGGGTCTCGGGTTCATGCTGCTGCTGCCGCGCAGCGCGAGTTGGCCGCCGGTGCTCTTCTGGGCCGGCCTGGCGCTTTCGCTCGCCGCGGGTTGCGTCTACCTCGTCTCTGTGCGGGCTCGCTCGCGTCGTCCTCAACCTCAACCCCAGGTGGAAGGTCCGGGAAACGGCTAGACTCCCGTTCGTGGAGGCATTTCCCGATCTCGCAGCGCTTTCCGACGCCGATCTGAAGGCCCTGACTGAGCAGAAGATGGACGAGGAGCGCGACGTCTCGCGGCTTCGCCGAGAGTTGCACGGTCGCATCGACCTGCTGCGCAGCGAGCACACGCGACGCCTCAAGGAGCGTCAGGGCGCCGTCGACGTCGACCCGGCCATCGTCTCCGCGGAGCTGCTCACGCAGTTGCCCGAGGAGCTCACCGTGCAGGCCGGCGACGAGCCGCTGCCGGTCGGCAGCGATTCCGACGACGCCGCGGACCTGTCGGACGACGATCTGCGCGAGCGGATCCACGTGCACACGCAGAGCGAGCGCGAGGTGTCCTTCCGGCGCCGCATCCTGCACGGCCAGATCGACCTGCTGCGCGCCGAGATCGTCGCGCGCCTGCGCGATCGCGACGGGGAGGCATCCGAGCACCTCGCCGCGAGCGACGTCGAGCAGCTCTCGGAGATCCTCGCGCATCGCGGCCCGCCTCTCGAGTTGCCGGCCGAGCTCGAGCGGCTCGACTGACGCCGGCATGTACTGCCCCGAGTGCGGCATGCAAAATCCCGAGGCGGCGCACTACTGCGCTCGCTGCGGTGGACTCCTGCTGAGCGAGGCGAGCTCGACCCAGACGACGATGTCGTTCCCGCTCGAGGGCGACACCGACGCCTCCATCCCGGCAGTGGGCGATGTCCAGGCGGGCGGCCCGGCGCTCGTGGTGCGCGCCGGGGATCGCGCCGGTGAGCACTTCCTGCTGGGCGACTCGCGCGTCACCATCGGACGCTCCTCGGGTGCCGACATCCTGCTGGACGACATCACGGTCTCGCGCGAGCACGCGCGCGTCGTGCGGCGCCCCGACGGCTTCTACATCGAGGACGCCGACTCGCTCAACGGCACCTACGTCAACCGCCGCCGCGTCGAGTCGCACCACCTGAGCGACGGCGACGAGCTGCAAATCGGCAAATTCAAGCTGACCTACCTCGAGCGTTGAGCGAAGACACCGTCACCACGCACGTGAGCGGCCGCCGCCTGACCATCGGTGCGGTCTGCGCCGCGCTGCGCATCGAGCACCCGGACATCTCCATCTCGAAGATCCGCTACCTCGAGGAGCAGGGGCTGCTGCATCCGCAGCGCACGCGTGGCGGCTACCGCCTCTTCGCACAGGAGGACGTCGAGCGGCTGCGCACCATCCTGCGCCTCCAGCGCGATGAGTTCCTGCCCCTGCGGGTGATCCGCGAGGAGCTCGAGAAGGCAGCCGAGGGCGCGCGCCAGCGCCCCCGCCGGCGGCCGGTGAGCACGGGCGCCGCCCGCGGCCCGCGCTTCGGCGAGCTCATCAGCGCCGCGGGCGTCAAGGAGGAGTTCGTCCGCAGCCTCGAGGAGTTCGGGCTGATCGGCGCGGAGGCCGGGCGCTTCCGCCCCGAGGACGTGCAGATCGTGGCAGCCGCCGCGCGCCTCCAGCGCTACGGCTTCGATGCCCGGCACCTGCGCGCGATCCACTCGGCCATCCAGCGCGAGGCGGGTCTGGTGGAGCAGGTGCTCGCTCCGCAGCTGCGCTCCGCCAACCCCGATCGCGTCGGTGCCGGGCTGGAGCAGCTCGACGAGCTCGCAGGCCTCTGTGCCGAGCTGACGGAGTCGCTGCTCGTGCGCGACCTGCGGCGCCTGGCCGGTGCTACCACGGCCGCGACGCGCTCCGAGGTCACGACGTGATCGATCTCGCGTCCCGCATCCGGGACGTGCCCGACTTCCCCAAGGCCGGGATCGTCTTCAAGGACATCACGCCGCTGCTCGCGGACGCCGAGGCGCTCAAGGGGGCGGTCGACGCCCTGGCCGAGTGCGTGACGCCGCTGCGTCCCGACATCGTGCTCGGCGCCGAGTCGCGCGGCTTCATCCTCGGCCCCGCGCTCGCGATCCGGCTCGGCGTCGGTTTCGCAATCGCGCGCAAGCCAGGCAAGCTGCCCTGGACGACGGTCACCGCGAGCTATGCCCTCGAATACGGCGAGGACAGCCTCGAGCTCCACGACGATGCGATCGAGCCCGGCATGCGCGTGCTCGTGCACGACGACCTGCTCGCCACCGGCGGCACCGCGCGCGCGACCTGCGACCTCGCAGAGGCCGTCGGCGGCACGGTCGTCGGCTGCGCGTTCCTGATCGAGCTCGCGTTCCTCGGCGGCCGCGCGCGCCTCGCGCCGTTCCCTGTGAGCGCGCTGATCAGCTACGAGTCCGAGGGCTGATCGCCCTCGGCGGCGGTGCGCCGCCTCGAGGGACGCTTCTTGCGGCGGGCGGGCGGCACCTCCAGTTGCCCGTGTGCGAAGCGCTGCTGGCGCGAGGGCTTGAGGCGCGCAACGGCGCGCCGCATGCGCGACGGCAGGGCCTCCCAGCAGACGTCGCAGAGCGGCTGCCCCGGTGCGATCTCGGGGGCGGATGCGCCACAGCGTGGGCAGCGCTGCGTGTCCATCGGGTGAGTTTGCACGACTGCGCGGACGGCAGAGGGTTCACGCCGTCCGATTCTGGAGGTATCTTCAATAAATGTACGATCCGTTGCGAGCGGAGTACCGGATGCGCTGTCCCGAGCGGGACTCGGACGGCGAGCGGCGGTACGGCGTCACGCTCTCGCAGTTCGTCAGTGTCTCGCGCCTGCCGGGCGCTCAGCACCCGGCCGTCTACTGCGTGCGTCATCTGTGCGCGGCGTGCGGCGGAGCGCACGACGCGCTGCTGACTCACGAGGAGCTCGACCACGCTCCCGTGGTGGGGCCGCCCACGGGAGAGCAGTTCTGGGAGCCGCTCACCGGCCGCATCGCGGGCGACACCGGCGACGAGCTGCGCGAGGCCGCGGCCAGCCACGTGCGCCGTGGCGACTGGCCATGGTTGTTCTGGTGCGCCGAGGAGCGCTGCCGCAAGCCGCTCTTCCCCTCGGAGATCCGCTTCGCCGCGCGCCGCGACGATCGCGTCGGCATCGCGGTGGTCTGCTCGGCCTGCGAGCGGGCTTCGCTCAACGTCGTGACGCCCTGGCACCTCGACGTCCCGTTCTTCCACGATCGCGCCGTCGAGGCCTGCGATCGCCCGCTGCGCAACCTCGACAGTGGCCGCTTCGCGGCGGAGCTCGCCGGCGCGGCCCTGCGCGAGCGCACCCTCCGCTAGAAGCTCTTACGCCACGCCGGCGGCGCGGCGCCGTACTGCAACCTCCGGCCGGCGCGCCAGCACGACGCGGTCCTTGCCCCGCCGCTTGGCCTCGTACAGCGCCGCGTCGGCCGAGGCGAAGAGCGAGGCCGAATCACCGCCCTCCGCGAGCGCGGCAACACCGGCCGAGCACGTGACGCGCAGCCCGTCGCCGAAGCGCAGTTCGCGCAGGCCGGACACGACGCGCACCGCCGCCGCCGCCGCCGAGCTCTCGCCACCGCGCACGAGCAGCACGAGCTCCTCTCCGCCGAAGCGCGCGGCGACGTCGGAGTCGCGGGCCGCGCTGCGCAGCACGCCACCCGCCTGTCGCAGCACCTCGTTCCCGGTCGCGTGGCCGTGGCGGTCGTTGACCTGCTTGAAGTCGTCCAGGTCGAGCATGACGAGCGAGACCTCGCCGCCGTAGCGCTGCACCCGCCGCAGCTCGACCTCGAGCGCCTCGTTGAAGAACTCCGGCCGGTAGAGGCCGGTCAGCGGATCCACGAGCGCGCGACGCTCGAGCCCGCGCCGGTGACCGTCGGCCAGCGCAGCCGCGACCGCGGCGGCACCGGCGGCGGCGAGCAGCGCGATCCGCAGTCCGAGCGGCATGGGGAGCGCGGCGGCGAGCGGTGCGAGCATGAGCCCCGCGGGGCGCGCCGTCGCCGCGAGCACGACCGCCGGGGCGAGCAGGATCGGGGTGAGCGGGGGGACGACAACCGCCGCCAGGGCACCGCACAGCGTGAGCAGGAGTGCGGCGGCAAGGGCGAGCCGGTCGCTGCGCAACCGAGCCTCGAGCACACTGTTGGTGATAGCAGCGCGGTCGGACGCCGACGGCCCCGAGGCCCATCTCAGCAACCGTTTCAAGAGGGGTCGGACTGCTCTTGAAACCAGTTCTTCAGGATCCCCCGAAGAAGGTTCTCAACCCCTGACGCGGGCTGCCGATAGGTACCCCGTATGGCGAGCTACCGCTCCACGCGCTTCGGGCGCTTCGATATCAACGACGGCGCCGCCCTGCGCTTCCCCGACGGGGTCGCCGGCCTGGCGCATCTCGAGTGGTTCGCGATCCTCAAGCGCCGCGCGGATTCCGTGTTCCTGTGGCTTCAGTCGCTCGACGATCCCGACGTGGCGCTTCCGATCGTCCTGCCCTGGGCCTTCCACTGGGACTACGAGATCGAGCTTCCGGACGCGGAGTTGCGGGCGCTCGGCGTGAGCAGCGCCGATCAGCTCTCCATCTACTGCCTCGTGGACGTGGGCGATGAGATGCGCTCGGCCACGGTCGACCTGGCGGCGCCGCTCGTTATCAACGACGAGACGCACGTCGGGCGCCAGTTGCGCCATGCCGGGAGCGGCTACTCGAGCCGTGACCCGCTGTTCGGGGACGACACGGCCGTGACGCCGGTCTCGATGCGCGAGGAGGCCTCGGACATGGTCACCGTGCTCGAGCGCCGCGCTGCCTGAAGCGGATCGCAGGAAGTAGTCTGGCGGTCTTGCACGTGGCGTCGCGGCTCGCGTGAGCGAGCAGGTGGACGATGACCAGCTTTGGCGTTCGACCTCTGGACGAGACAACCTGGCCGGACTTCGCTCGACTCGTCGAGAAGCACAACGGCGTGTGGGGCGGCTGCTGGTGCATGGCCTTCCACCCCGAGGGAGTCGGTCGCTCCAAGACGCCCGAGCAGAACCGATCCGAGAAGCAGCTCCGCGTTCGCGAGGGCCGCGCGCACGCTGCTCTCGTCTACGACGGCGCGACCTGTGTCGGCTGGTGCCAGTTCGGGTCTCCCGACGAGCTCCCGCGCGTCAAGAACAAGCGTGCCTACCACGAGACTCCCAGCGAACCTCCCGACTGGAGGATCACCTGCTTCTTCGTCGACAAGGCGTATCGCAGGAGCGGGGTTGCCTCCTGTGCCCTCGGGGGAGCGCTGCAGGAAATCGCCCGCCTGGGCGGAGGAACGGTCGAGAGCTACCCCGAAGCCGTCGACGAGCGGTCGGTCTCGGGATCGTTCCTTCACAACGGGACCGCTTCCATGTTCGAGCACCACGGGTTCGAGCGGACCCGGCCCATCGGGAAGAACCGCTGGGTGGTCACCAACGTGGTGCCCGGTGCCGGCGACCGGCCTGCCTGACGAATCCGCGCGGGCGAGCTGCCTTCGTGCGTTAGCCTGCCCGACCGGAGAGGAGACGGAATGGCGAATGGTGACGCTGGGCGCCCGGGGGCGCTGGCCGCGATCGGCGGCACGCCGATGGTACGGCTGACGCGGATCGCAGGGCCCGAGGCGGCAGAGGTGTGGGTCAAGCTCGAGGCTGCGAACCCGACGGGCTCCTACAAGGACCGGATGGCGCTGGCGATGATCGAGGCTGCGGAGCGGGCCGGGCGCCTGCGTCCGGGCCAGACGGTCGTCGAGTACACGGGCGGGTCGACGGGCTCGTCGCTGGCGTTCGTGTGCGCCATCAAGGGCTACGCGACGCGGATCGTCACGTCCGACGCCTTCGCGGAGGAGAAGCTCGCGACCATGCGCGCGTTCGGCGCACAGCTCGACGTGCTGCCGAGCCCGGAGGGCATCACGCCACAGCTCCTCCCTGCGATGCGCGAGCGTGCGCTCGAGATCGCCGAGGAGATCGACGGCTTCCGCACGGATCAGTTCCAGAACCAGGACATGCCGACCGGCTACCACGCGATGGGCGAGGAGATCCTCGCGCACCTCGGCGGAGGCGTCGACGCGTGGGTCGCCTATGTCGGCACCGCCGGCTGTTTCCTGGGCGTGGGCGCAACGCTGCGCGAGCGGCTCCCCGACGTCCGCCGGGTCGCGGTGGAGCCGGCCGAGTCAGCCGTCCTCTCCGGCCGGCCGGCGGGGACGCACCGCATCGAGGGCGGCGGCACCGGGTTCGTCCCGCCGCTGCTCGACCCCGCCCGCGACGTCGACGAGGTGCGAGCCGTGCCCCAGGAGGAGGCCTTTGCGATGGCCCGCCGGGCTGCGCGCGAGGAGGGCGTCTGGTCGGGGCCGTCGACGGGCGCGAATCTCGTCGCAGCCGTCGCGGTGGCGCGAGAGCTCGGGCCGGGGCACCGCGTCGTCACCCCCGCCGTCGATTCCGGGCTGAAGTACCTCGGCGGGCACCTCTACCGGCAGCACCGCTGAAGGCAGCGTCGCCGAGAAGGCGGCTAGCCGAGCAGCGCGCTGTCGACGCCCATGGCGCCGAACAGCAGGGCGAGGTAGAGCAGCGAGTAGAGGAAGGTGCGACGCGCGGTCGCGCGGTCGTCGGGCGTGCGCAGGAGCCGGAGCGCGAGCCAGACGAAGCGCGCGCCCAGCAGTGCGGCGGCGATCGCGTAGATCCAGCTGAGTGTCCCGAGCGCGACGGGGACGAGCGACGCCACGACGAGCAGCAGCGTGTAGAGGAAGATCTGCCGGGCGCTCGCCTGCGCGCCGCGCACCGTGGGCAGCATCGGCACGCCGGCGCGCGCGTAGTCCTCGTCGAGCAGGAGCGCCAGCGACCAGAAGTGGGGCGGCGTCCAGAGGAACACGATGGCGAAGAGCGCAACCGCGGTCGCAGTCACCGAGCCATCGACGGCGGCCCAGGCGACGAGCGGCGGCACCGCGCCGGCGGCCCCGCCGATCACGATGTTCTGCGGCGTCCGGCGCTTGAGCCAGACCGTGTAGACGAGCACGTAGCAGGCGAAGCCGGCGAAGGCCCAGACGGCCGCGAGCCAGTGCACCTCGATCGCCAGCAGGCCCACTCCGGCCGCTCCGAGCACGAGGCCGAAGCCGAGCGCGGCGACCGGCGCGACGCGGCCGCTGGCGACCGGACGCGCGCTCGTGCGCTCCATCAGCGCGTCGATGTCGCGGTCGTACCAGTGGTTGAGCGCGCTGGAGCCGCCGGAGACGAGCATCATGCCGAGCACCGTCCAGGCGACGACTCCGTCGCCGGGCCAGCCGTGCGCGGCCAGTGCGAGCGAGCCGATCGTCGTGATGACGATCAGCAGCATGATGCGCGGCTTGAGCAGCTCCCAGTAGTCGTGCGCGCTTGCTGCTCGCTGTGTCCCGAGGCCCGCCGCGGGAGCGAGACCCGTCGTGGCGCCGCCGGTGGTCACGAGGCCAGTCTACCCCTCGTCACGACTCCGGCTTCGCAGGCGCCGCGCGGATGCGCAGCGCCCGCCGCACGAGGGTGCTGTTGCCTGCGCGATCGATTGCGTGGATGGAGATGACGTAGTGGCCGGGGCGCATGTAGCGGTGCGCGAGATGGAAGCCGCGGGCCTTCGCGCCGTCCCCGAAGGTGATGAGCGGGCGGGTCGCGAGGCCGCTGCCGACGTCGAGCACCGAGGCCGAGACCTTGACCTTTATGCGGACTCGCGCGCGCTGCGGCGAGCGCAGGCGGACCTTCGGAGCCTCGTTGTCGACCCGCAGCGCGATGGAGTAGGTGGCGACGTTGCCGCTCTGGTCCGAGGAGACCAGGGAGAGAACGTGGGGGCCCGCGGCGAACCCCGCGGTCGGCCACGCGGCCTGGAGGATGCCGCCCGGCTCGAGTGTCGCCACGAGTGGCATGCCGTCCACGGTGAGCTGCTGGAGGCCGAGCGTGCCTGCCTCGATGAGCGGCAGCGAGAGCTCGACGACACCGCGCACGAGCGAGTTGGGTGCCGGTTTCGGAACTCCCAGCACCGGTGGCGCGAGGTCGAGCCGCAGGCGGCCCGCGCCGAACACGGTGTCCGGCCCGGGAGCTCCGACGTCGAGCGCCTGCGCCACGAGACGGGCGCGCACGCGCTGCGCCACGCTGCCCGCGCCGCCGTCGGCCGCGACGTCGCCCCACAGGAGCGCTGCCGCGCCGCCCACGTGGGGCCCCGCGCAGGAGGTCCCGCCGCAGGCGTTGACCTCGTCCGACTCGGGCACGCCGGGTGTGATCAGGACGTTCGTGGGCGCCGAGATGTCGGGCTTGAGGCGCCCGTCGTCGGTCGGCCCCTCGGAGGAGTAGGGCTCCGGCGTCAGCTTCGTGGCATCGAACGCGCCGACCGAGAACGCGCCGGCCGCGTCACCCGGCGTGGGGGAACTGGAGGCCGTCACCTGCGCGGTCGGAGACATGTCCATGCGGCAGAAGACGGTCAGGTTCGTCGTCGGCGGCGTGCCGACGCGCCTGACCGCCACGTAGTAGGGGCCGGGCGAGGAGATCGCGCCCGGGCCCATGCTGGCGTGCGGATCCGGGAGCGCGCTCAGGCCGTTGGACTGGATCGGCTGTTGCGTGGTCTTGTCCAGCGCGGGCGTCGTCAGCTCGGCGTCCGTGTAGAGGGCAAGGTGGTAGTAGCTGCTCGGGTCGCTCGTCGCCCCGGCCCAGGAGATGTCGCAGGCCGGGCGGCTGGTCGCCGCGAGCTCGAAGCCGAAGGCGTTGCCGTCGCCCGGTACGTCGAGGTTGCCGTCGCCGTCGGCGTCCGTCCAGGGCCCCTCCCAGTGCCGCGTGCGGTAGTTGCCGGCCGAGTTGACCCAGAGCACGCCGGCCGCTGCCGCCTCGTCGACCTTTTGCGCGAACCAGCCGGTGCCGTCGAAGCGGCCGAACAGGAACGAGTTGGAGTGCACGACGATGTTCGGCTTGAGCACGTTCGCGATGTAGTCGACGGCCTGACCGAATTCGTCGGTCGTGTGGTAGTTGATGAACCAGTAGGTCGCGCCCGGCGCCATGTCGTAGACGATCTCGCTCACGAACTCGCCGTGGCGCGAGCTGTTGGCGTTGAAGTCGCGGCCGGCCAGCCCGTAGGTCGCGTCGAACGACAGCCGGTGCTGGCGCTCGATGGGCGGCAGTTCCGTGCCGGCCAGCGTGTCCAGCCGGCTGGCGGCACCGAACGCCTGGTCGAGCACGACGATCGTGACGCCGCTGCCGTCGTGTCCCGAGCGCTGCAGCGCATCCGCGCCGGTGAGAGCGACGCCCTGCGAGATCACGGCGTCCGCCGACGAGGTCTCGGCGATCTCGGCACGCGCGATCGCAGGCGAGCGGCGGACGGCTGCGAGCTCTCCGGCCTGCAGCGCGGCCTTCAGCCTGCCGCCCACCCAGCCCTCGGGAATGCCGCCCGCCGAGACGACCGCGCGCTGGGCTGCAGAGCGGTCGCCCGCGGGTGTCACAAACACGGCTCGCGCGACCGCGGGCTCGGCAGAGCGAGCTACCGACCCGGTCGCTAGAGTGCACAGCGTGATGACCGCAAAGGCGCATGACAGCACGAATCTCGTGCGAATCGGCGCAAGGCGGATCGTCGCGGACGGGCCCATCCGGCGTACCGTAGCGAAGCGCACAAAGCGCTCTTCGCCGGCACGCACGGCGGGCGCTCGTGGGTATAGGATCCGCGACGTGCAGCGTGTCCGGGAAGAGCGGCGATGAAGCGCATCGCGCAGTTCGTGGTCGCGGGGACGGTGCTGGGCGCCGCCCTGTCCGCGCTCTTCATCTGGGGCGTGAACTGGTTCCCGAAGGAGAGCTCGACGCAGGCGAGCAACGAGTACCCGCTCTTCATCGCGCTGACGTACGTCTCGTTCGTGATCTTCGCCGTGGTGATGGTCGCCATGGTCTACTCGCTCTGGAAGTTCCGCCGGCAGGGCCCGTCCGACATGCGCGACGGCGAACCGACGCACGGCAACACGGTGCTCGAGATCGGCTGGACGATCGTGCCCCTGATCATCGTCGCGGCCTTCGGCATCTGGGCCGCGAAGATCCTGGACGACAACGAGGCCCAGGCCGCGGGCGGCCGCGTGATCACGGTCATCGGCTACAGCTTCGCCTTCGAGTACCGCTACGACAGCGACGGCGGCTTCACGCGCAACGACGGGCTCTACGTCCCCGTGAACAAGGCGATCACGCTGCACATGATCACGCCGCTCTACACGCCGGGCACGAAGGATCTCGAGGTCATCCACAGCTTCTGGGTGCCGGAGTGGGGGGTCAAGCAGGACGCCACGCCGGGCGTCACCGGCAAGACGGTCGGAACGACGTACGTCAAGCCGACGAGGATCGGCGTCTACGAGGTGCAATGCACCGAGCTGTGCGGCTCCGGGCACGGCACCATGCACTTCACGAACATCCACGTGCTCTCGCAGGCCGACTTCGACAAGTGGCTGACGACTGCCAAGGCCGAGGCTGCCAAGGCCAAGGCCGAGGCGACGGCGAACCCCGGGCTCGCGGTCTTCAACAGCGCGGGCTGCGGCGGCTGCCATACGTTCACGCCGGCCAAGGCGAGCGGCAAGGTAGGCCCGTCCCTGGACGACGTGACAGCGGACTACACGGCGGCCAAGGCGGCCGGCAAGACCAAGGCCGCGGATCTCGCCGGCTTCATCAAGGAGTCGATCACGGATCCGAACGCCTACATCGCGAAGAACTTCGCGCCCAATGTGATGCCCGGGGACTTCGGGACCAAGCTGAGCAGCAAGCAGCTGGACGATGTGGCGGCGTATCTGGCGAAGGGAGGCGCAGGATGAGCGTCATCACCTCTCCTGCAACCACGCACGCACCGGCCTACGGCGAGCCGGGGAAGGGCGGCATCTGGACGCGCCCGGGCTGGTGGCGCGCACTGCTCTGGACGATCGCCGCAGCTGCGATCGCGGTCGCGATTCCGGCGATCGTGCGCGTCAGCGTGGGCTGGCCGTGGTGGCAGTACCAGGTCATGTCCGCCTGCATCATGATCCTGACGCCGCTCGGCTTCATCAGCGGCATCGGCTGCTTCGACTACTGGGCGAAGTACATCATCGGCGCGCAGCTCCCCGAGGGCCATGCCGATCACGGTGCCTACAGCTGGCGCGACTACTTCAAGGTCAACACCGATCACAAGGTGATCGGGATCCAGTACCTGGTCACGACCTTCATCTTCTTCCTGATCGGCGGCATGCTCGCCGAGGCCTTCCGCGCGCAGCTGGCGTCTCCGAGCAACACGTACTTCACGCAGGACACCTACAACGGCCTGATCTCGACGCACGCGTCGATCATGATCTTCCTGTTCATCATCCCGGCCTTCGCGGGAATCGCGAACTTCGTCGTGCCGTTGATGCTCGGGGCCGAGGACATGGCCTTCCCGCGGCTCAACGCGCTGTCCTTCTGGATGCTGCCGACGGCCGGGATCATCATGGTCGCGAGCCTGATCTGGGGCGGGTTCAACACGGGCTGGACGGGGTACGCGACGCTCTCGACGCACAACCCGACCGACCAGGGCACGTTCTTCAACATGGGCGTCCAGTTCGCGGGCACGTCATCGATCCTGACCGCCGTCAACTTCATCGTCACGATCCTGACGATGCGCGCGCCCGGCATGACGCTCTCGCGCATGCCCCTGCTCGTCTGGGCCAACCTCACGACGTCGGCGCTGGTCGTGCTCGGCACGCCGTTCATCGCCGCCTCGCAATTCATGGTCATGCTCGATCGCGTGATGCACACGAAGTTCTTCGACGTCGCGGACGGCGGGTCCACGATCATGTACCAGCACGTCTTCTGGTTCTACTCACACCCGGCCGTCTACATCATGATGCTGCCCGGCTTCGGGATCATCAGCGAGGTCATATCGGTGATGGCGCGCAAACCGATCTTCGGCTACCGCGCCCTGGCCTTCTCGACCGTCTCGATCGGCGTGCTCGGCTTCTCCGTGTGGGCCCATCACATGTTCGTCGCGGGCGTGCAACCATGGCTGCGCGTGCCGATCATGATCACCACGATGCTGATCGCGATCCCGACGGGCATCAAGGTGTTCTCGTGGGTCGCGACGCTCTACGGCGGCGTGATCAACCTGGCCACGCCGATGCTGTGGGCGCTCGGCTTCCTGTTCACGTTCGTGATCGGCGGCCTGTCGGGGGTGTGGCTGGCCGTCATCCCGGTCGACATCCAGGTCTCCGACACGTATTTCGTCGTGGCTCACATCCACTACGTGCTGTTCGGCGGGTCGGTCTTCACGATCTTCGCGGGCCTGTACTACTGGTTCCCCAAGATGACCGGCAAGATGTACAACGAGAAGCTCGGCAAATGGCACTTCTGGCTGACGTTCATCTCGTTCAACGCGACGTTCTTCCCGCAGCACTACATCGGCATGCTCGGCATGCGCCGGCGGGTCTGGACCTACGACTCGAAGTTCGCGGACTGGAACCTCTTCATCTCGCTCTCGGCGTTCGTGCTCGGCGCTGCGACGCTGATCTTCGTCTACAACGCGATCACCTCGTGGTGGAGGGGCGAGCCCGCACCGGATAACCCGTGGCGCGCGCTCACGATCGAGTGGCAGGTCAGCTCGCCGCCGCCGGTCTTCAACTTCGACGGGGCTCCGCGCGTCGTCGGCGGCCCCTACAACTACGGCCAGCCCGGCGCCAAGCACGTCATCTTCGACGAGGCACCCGTCGCGGCGGCACACCATTGAGCGCGCACGCCGAAACCCCAGGCCACGCCGGACCTCCGGCCGGATACGGGACCGTCGGGCACCTCGATCGCGTGATGCTCGGCCTGATCGTCGCGCTGGCGTCCGAGTTCATGCTCTTCGGAGCGTTCTTCACGGCGTTCTTCTACATCCGCTACACGAACTACCCGGTCTACCCGCCCGAGCCGTTCGAGATGCCCGTGGACTCGACGGGCATCAACACGGCGATCCTGGTCTCGTCGTCGTTCACGATGCACTGGGCGCTGGTCTCGATCAAACGCGGCAACCGTCGCGGCCTGACGCTCGGGCTGCTGTTCACGCTGATCATGGGCCTGACGTTCCTGGCGCTGCAGATCCGCGAGTACAACCTGCTGCACACGGCGGGCTTCACGCCGGAGCACGGGGCATTCGCCAGCATCTTCTTCGGGCTCACCGGCCTGCACGGCCTGCACGTCCTGGTCGGAGCGATCCTGCTCACGATCGCGCTCGTGCGCACCCTGCGCGGGCATTACTCACCAGAGAAACACATAGGCGTCGAGTTGTCCGGCATCTACTGGCACTTCGTCGACGTCGTCTGGGTCGTGCTCTACACGCTCGTCTACCTGCTCTCCAACGGCGCCCGCGCGCCGCTGTAGGAGTCAGTCCGGCGCGGCGCGGTCGCGGAACGCCGCGTCCAGCGAGCGCCCGAGGTAGCGCATGAGGTGCACGCCGAAGAGCGTCATCCACCAGGCGCTCCCGACCAGGTGCGCGTAGGCGGTCGCCGAGCTCGAGCCCGGGAAGAAGAGCAGGGCGACCCCGGTCGCCAGCAGCGGCACGGCCAGCGCGGCCAGCAGCAGCGAGAGGCCGTCGGTGAGGAAGCGCGCTGGGTCGAGGCCGCGCGCCAGGCGGGCGCGGCCCGTCTCGGCGACCTTGTAGGTCACGAGGGCGAGAGCCAGCGCGCTGGACACGACGTGCAGCCAGATTGCCAGGGAGGAGGGGCGGTCGTCCCGCAGCGCGATGGTGTAGAGCCAGAGTCCCGTCGCGACCGCCATGATCAGAGGCGGCAGCGAGAGCAGCCCCAGGCGCGCGCTCGTCAGGCGCACGCGCCGCGCACGAGCCCGCTCGCTGCGCACGCGACGCCACTCGTCGATCTGCGCGTCCGAGAACTCGGCCGGCGGCTGGTCGGCCATGACCGCGGCGAAGCGTCCCAGGAAGCCCATCGCGATGAACGCCGGGATGATGTGCGGGATGTGGAGGAGGACGAACTCCATCGGCCCTCTCAGCGCCGCGCGTTGATCAGCGTCGTGAGACGCAGATCGCGCAGCGCCCAGCCCATCAGGATGCCGCCGACGAAGATCAGGCCGTGCTGGGTGAAGTGCACGGTGGCGTTGCTCTCCGTGAGGTCGTCGACCCAGGGCGTGAGCAGCAGGACCTCGAGCACGAAGCCGCACGTGCCGAGTGCGAGCGCACCGCGCGGCGACATCAGCGGGAGCAGGTGTGGCGTTGCCAACGGGTGCATCCTACGACGGGTCGCACCCCGCGGTAGCATGCTGCTGTGGCCTCCAGCGAACAGGCACTCGCGCGTGCGCTCGACGGGCTCGATCCCGAGACGCGCCAGGCACTCGCGCGTGCGCTCGAGCGCGGCGAGGTCGAGCTCGAGGGCGGTGGCTGGGGCAGCATGGACGACGGCTCGGGGTGCCTGCTATCGCTTGCGGCCTGGGAGCTCGGGCTCGAGCGCGGCGAGAGCCTGATGCGGCGCTCGGTCGCGGCCGTGCAGGTGCCCGCGCTGTTCGACGCCTGGTGGGACGAGGTGCTCACGCGCGAGGGCGATGTCGTACGCACGCGGCGCACGGTGCGCGAGGCGCTCGGGGAGATGCTCTTCCGCGGGCTCGCGGCGCCGCGCGACGAGTTGCCGAGGGGCGATTCAGCGTTTGCGGGTGACTGCGTGACCGCCACGTGCGATGACGGTGCCGTCGGAGCGCAGGAAGAGCCCGGCCGGATGGCTGCGCGGCCGTAGCCGCCGCAGCGTGCTGTAGCCGATGAAGTAGAAGGCGTCGCGCGTTGCGACGACGGGCGAGTAGCGACCCTCGAAGCGCCGCCAGACCTGGCGCCCGTTGGCGACGTCGAGCCCGAACGTGCCGTTGCCGAACGTCGAGAAGTAGACGACGTCGTTGACGACGGTGGCCGAGCCCGAGATGCGCGCCTTGGCGTCGAATCTCCAGCGCCGGACGCCCGTGCGCGCGTTGAAGGCGTAGAACTTGCGGTCGTAGGAGCCGATCAGCACCAGTTGATGCACGACGGCGGGGCCGGCGTAGACGTAGCCGCCGGTCTGCGCCGTCCAGGCGATCTTCCCCGTCGAGGCGACCAGCGAGTACACGCGCCCGTCGGTCGAGCCGATGTAGACGCGCCCGTAGGCGATCGTCGGTGTGGAGTAGAAGTGGCCCTGCTGGAGGCCGCCGTAGCGGCCGAGGCCGCCCGTCCGCCATCGGCGCGTGGCGGTGCGCGCGTCGAAGCCGTAGACGTGGCCGTCGTAGGAGCCGACGACGAGCAGGCCGCCGCTGTAGGCGGGCGAACCCTTGACCGCACCGCCGACCTTGATGCGCCAGCGGCGGTGCCCTGTCCGGGCGTCGAGCGCGGTCAGCGTTCCGTCCTCGGCGCCGAAGTAGAGCGTCTTGTCCACCAGCAACGGCGAGGACTCGGTGCGCGCGCCGACGCGGTACTTCCAGACCCGCTTGCCGTCACGGCGGCGCAAGGCAACCACCACGCCACCGAGCGAGGAGACGTAGACGCGCCGATCGTCCAGCGCCGGGCTGGTGGCGAGCGGCGGTGCGATGTGTCGCGTCCAGCGACGCTTTCCCGTGGTCGGGTTGAGCGAGACGACGCTGCCGCTGGCCGTCTCGATGTACACGCCCTTGTCGTCTGCGACCGGCGGGAACTCGGCCAGCGAGTCGAGCCCGGCGCCCCAGAGTTGCGCGAACGGCGGACGCTGCTCGGCCTGCGGGTTCTGCCGGTGGTGCGCGGCGTCGAAGCCCCAGCCGGCCCAGGCGATCGTCTTGTTGGCCGCGACGCTCTTGACGACCTCGGGATCGGCGCTCGCGTCCTGGGTGGGCGCGAAGAACGAGACGGTGCCGCGATGGACGTCCTCCGGCGAGCGCAAGGCATAGCCGAGCAGAGCCGAGCCGCCGACCACGATGACCGTGGCGAGCAGCAGCGCGCGCCGGCCGCGTCTCCTCCTGGCGCGCGAATCCATCGGGCGTCATCCTAGGACAGCGCCCGGGGCCAACCGGGTGATTGGGCGGGTGCGTACACTCGCGCGACGCGATGGCTGCCGTGGCGGCGGGCACTCCTTGCGGCGCTTCTCTGGGCGCTCTCCCTCGCGAGTGCGGCTTCGTGCACGGCGCGCGCTCGTCGCGCGCGGCGGCACCCGCCCCCGCCACCTGGGGTCTGGCCCCGCCTGGCGGGGTCTGACCCCACCTGGCGGAGCCTGGCACCGACCTGCCCAGCACAGCCGCAAACCGTTAAGGCATGCGGAAAGCCAGTCGTCTGCGAGGTCGAGATGAGGCACTCTGGTCGAGGCGCTCGGAAGTGCTTCGATGCCCAGGAAGCGCCTGGTTGAGCGGATCGCCACCCTGGGGTCAGGCTCCGCCACCTGGGGTCAGACCCCAGCTGGCGGAGCCAGACCCCATCTGGCGGCCCGCGCCGCCAGATGACACACGCGGCGTGTGCC
>JALYLC010000288.1 GCA_030774435.1 Actinomycetota bacterium | reverse complement strand
CCCCCGATGTATGCGTCGAAGACGTGACCTGCATATAAAGGGGTCTGACCCCTTTATATGCCTTTATATGCAGGTCTCAGAAGCGCTGGCAGTGGGGGCAGTAGACCGTCCCGCGCTGCGCGATTACCGTGCGGCGGAGGTGCGTGCTGCAACGCTCGCAGGGCTCGCCGGCGCGGCCGTAGACGGCGAAGCGCTCTTGCGCTGAGCCGTAGCCACCGTCAGGAGTGCGGAAGTCGCGGATCGAGGCGCCTTGCGCGTCGATGCCCGCCTGCAGGGCGGCGCGCACGGCGTCGTGTACCCGCTCCACGCGCGTGCGTGACAGGCGCCCGGCGGGTGCCGCGGGATGGACCCGCGCGGCGAAGAGCGCCTCGTCCGCGTAGATGTTGCCGACGCCGGCGACCACGCGCTGATCGAGCAGGGCCGCCTTCACGGGCGCCTTCCTCCCTGCCAGCGCCTGCGCGAGGTCGGCCACGGCCCAGTCGCCCAGCGGCTCGGGGCCGAGCTTTCCGGCGAGCAGGACCTCGGCGCCGTCCTCTGCCACGCGCCAGGTGCCGAAGCGGCGCACGTCTGTATAGGCGAGGTACGAGCCGTCGTCCAGCAGCGCCCGCGCGCGCAGGAATGGCGGGGGGATCTCGGGCGGCGACACCAGCCAGAGCAGGTTGCCCGTCATGCGCAGGTGCACCGTCAGTGCCGCTCCGTCCTCCAGCTCGATCAGGAGATACTTGCCGCGCCGGCCGAGCGCCTCGATGCGAGCGCCCGAGAGGCGGGCGGCCACCGCGGACGGAGGCTCCGGATCGGTCAGGCGGTGGTCGAAGATCTCGACCTCTGCGAGTGTGCGGCTGGTCAGGTGCGGCACGAGTCGCCGCCGCACCGTCTCGACTTCCGGCAGCTCGGGCATCAGCCGATCGTCTCGAGCAGCAGCGGGGGCCGCGCCACGGGACCGTCGACCAGGGAGTAGGCGGCGAGCACCTCGGCGGCGGCCTGCCGGGCACTGGCCTCGTCGCGGGCGTGGACGTGGGCGAGCACCTCGCCCGCCGCCACCTCATCGGCCGGCTTGGCGTGCACGACGATACCGACGGCGTGGTCGATCGCGTCCTCCTTGCGCTCACGCCCGGCGCCGAGCCGCATCGCGGCGCGGCCGATCGCGAGCGCGCCACACAGAGCGACGGCGCCCGCCCGGGGCGCCGGCACGGCCTGGACGATCGGCGCGGCCTCGAGCACGTTCCAGGGCCGCTCCGCGACGCTCGGATCGCCGCCCTGCGCCTCGACGAGCCGTTCGAGCGTCCGCAGCGCCTCGCCGGAGGCGATGGCCTCCTCGGCCAGGCGGCGCCCGGCCTCGAGATCGACGTCCAGGTCCGAGAGCACCGCCATGCGCGCCGCCGATCCCAGCACGAGCTCGCGCAAGTCGAGGGGCCCGCCACCGGCCAGCATCTCGCACGACTCGGCGACCTCGAGCGCATTGCCGACCGCCGCGCCCAGCGGCGAGTCCATGGCCGTCAGTTGGCAGGCCGTGGGCCGGCCGGCGCGGACGCCGATGTCGCGCATGCGCACGGCCAGCCCGCGCGCGGAGGCGAGATCGGGCATGAACGCCCCCTCCCCCACCTTGACGTCGAGCAGGATCGCGTCGGCGCCGGCCGCGAGCTTCTTTGACATGACGGAGGCCGCGATCAGCCCCGGTGCCGGGACCGTGCCGGTGACGTCCCTGAGCGCATACAGCAGCCGGTCGGCGGGCACGAGGTCGTCGGATTGCGCGGCCAGCGCGCAGCCGATCCGCGCCACCTGGTCGATCAGTTGCGCGACGCTCAGCTCGACCCGGAATCCCCGGATCGACTCGAGCTTGTCGAGCGTGCCGCCGGTGTGCGCGAGGCCGCGGCCCGAGAGCTTCGCCACGGGCATTCCCATGGCCGCCGCGAGCGGGGCCAGGGCTATCGTGGTCTTGTCCCCCACGCCGCCAGTCGAGTGCTTGTCGACAATGGTGCGCCCGAGCGACGAGAGGTCGATCGTCGCGCCCGAGTCGATCATGGCCTGCGTGAGCTCGTGCGTCTCGGCGTCCGAGAGCCCCCGCCAGACGACGGCCATCGACCACGCGCTCATCTGCTCCGGCGCCACGCGACCGGCCACGAACGCCTCGACCAGCCACGTGATCTCGCCGGGCGGGTGCTCGCCCCCGTCGCGCTTGCGCTCGATCAGCTCGATGGCTCTCACAGGGTGATAGGAGTGCCCGGAAGGCCGTCGCCCGTCCTCGCGCCGAGCCATGTTGCCACCGTCGCGCCGACGTCGGCGAACTCGCCGTCGTGCCGCCCGGCCGGCTCGCGTCCGGGCACGTGCGCCACGAGCAGCGCGTATTCGCGCGAGTGATCGGTCGATGGCGTCGTCGGATCGCAGCCGTGATCCGAGGTCAGGACGAGCAGGTCGTCCGGGCCGAGCGCCGCGAGCAGGTCGGGGACGGCCGCGTCGATCTCTTGCAGGCAGCGGTGGAAGCCGTCGGGGTCGTTGCGGTGCCCGTAGGTCTGGTCGGTCTCGACCAGGTTCACGAACACCAGGCCGCCGGCGCCGCCGCGCGCGAGCGCGATGGTGCGGGCGAGGCCCTCGGCGTTGGAGTGCGTCGGCTGCGACTCGTCGATGTCGCAGCCTGCGAAGACGTCGCCGATCTTGCCGACGCCCGTGACGCGTCCCCCCGCCTCGCGAACGCGCGTGAGGTAGTTGGGTCGCGGCGGCTCGAGCGAGAAATCGTGGCGGTTGGCCGTGCGGCGGTAGGCGCCCGGCGCGCCCTCGAACGGGCGCGCGATCACGCGGCCCACGGCGTGCTCGCCCGTGAGTTGCGCACGCGCGGCGCGGGAGGCCGCGTACAGCTCCTCGAGCGGGACCGTCGCCTCGTGCGCGGCGACCTGGAAGACGGAGTCGGCCGAGGTGTAGACGATCCACTTGCCCGTGCGCTGGTGCTCCTCCCCGAGCCGCTGGATGATCTCGGTGCCCGAGGCGGCCACGTTGCCGATCACGCCGCGGCCCGTCGCCTCGGCGAAGGCGTCGAGCACGTCCTGCGGGAAGCCGTGCGGGTAGGTCGGGAACGGGCGCTCCGTGACGATGCCTGCGAGCTCCCAGTGGCCGACCGTGGTGTCCTTGCCCCGCGAGTGCTCGAGCAGGCGGCCGGCGACCGAGGGAGCCGAGGCCAGCGACGGACAGCCCTCGAGCGGCAGCACGTTGCCGAGGCCGAGCGCCTGGAGGTTCGGCAGCCGCAGGCCGCCGACCGCCTCGGCGACGTGCGCGAGCGTGCTCGAGCCCTCGTCTCCCCAGGCTGCGGCGTCCGGCAGCTCTCCGGCGCCGACGGCATCGAGCACCACGATGAAGGCGCGCCTGGACACGCCCGGGAGCCTATCCCCGGCGGCGTGCGCGCGGATGCGCGCGCTCGAAGGCCGCGCGCAGGGCGCCGTCGCCAAGGTGCGTGTAGATCTCCGTCGTCGCGACGGACGCGTGGCCGAGCAGTTCCTGGACGACGCGCAGGTCGGCGCCGCGCTCGAGCAGGTGGGTGGCGAACGAGTGCCGCAGGACGTGCGGCGTTACGGGTTGGTCGATGCCCACCGCGGCCGCGTGGCCGCGCACGATCCCGAACACGCCCTGGCGCGAGATGCGGCGGCCGCGCGCGTTGAGCAGGAACGCGGCCGCCTCCTGCTGCTTGCCGAGGAACGGCCGCCCTCGTGCGAGATAGCGGCGGCCGGCCTCGGCGGCGAGGCGGCCCACCGGCACGATGCGCTGGCGCCCGCCCTTGCCCTCGACGCGCACCAGGCCGCGCTCCAGATCGAGGTCGCCGGGACGCAGGCCGGTCAGCTCGGAGACGCGCAGGCCGCCGCCGTAGAGCAACTCGAGCGCGGCGCGGTCGCGCAGCCCGAGCGGCGAGGCGTCGGGATGCTCGACGATCAGCGCAGCCTGCTCGAACGACAGCACGCGCGGCAGGCGCTTCGGCAGGCGCGGCAGCGGCACGATCGCGCGCGCGTCCATGGGC
>JALYLC010000287.1 GCA_030774435.1 Actinomycetota bacterium | reverse complement strand
GGCCGAGGCGCGGCGCGTGCTCGCCCGCGACGGCGCCCGCGAGGTCGTCGAGCTCGCAGCCGTACGGGTTCGCGGGCGGGATCTCGAAGCGCTCGGCAACCCGGCCCTCGGCGATGAGCTCGATGCCCGTCGCGATGCTGTGCCACGGGTCGCTCACGCGCAGGACGCCCTGCGAGCCGAGCGCCTCGAGCTCGCTACGGTCCGGCAGGTCGAGTGCGCAGTCGAAGTGGCTGAGCACGTCGCCCTCGTGGGCCAGCGTCGCGGCCAGGCGGCGGTCGACGCCGGAAGGGGCGAGCAGCTGCTGGGCGGTGACGCTCACGGGATCCCCGGCGAGCATGCGCGCCGCGCTGATGCAGTAGCAGCCGACATCCATCAGACCGCCGCCGGCGAGCTCCTCCAGCAGGCGCACGTCGCGTGGGTCGGTCAGGGGGAAGCTGAAGGCCGCTCTCACCAGGCGCAGATCGCCGATCGCTCCGCCGGCGACCAGCTCCGCGAGCTTCAGGGCCTGCGGGTGATGCCGCCACATGAACGCCTCGGCCAGCATGACGCCCGCCGCATCCGCCGCCGCGAAGGCCTCCCGCACGTCGTCGGGCGAGCGCGAGTAGGGCTTCTCGCAGAGCACGTGCTTGCCGGCGGCAATCGCGCGCATCGACCATTCGTGGTGCAGCTCGTTGGGCAGCGAGACGTAGACGGCGTCGACGCCCGGATCGGCCAGCAGCGCCTCGTAGCTGCCGTGGGCCGTGTCCACGCCGAGCTCGCGCGCCTGCGCCTGCGCGCGCCCGAGCTCGCGGCTGGCGATCGCGACGACCTGCGCCCGCGAGCTGGAGCGGGCACCGGCCGCGAGCTTGGCGTTGATGCGGGCGGTCGAGAGCAATCCGATCCTGAGCGTCATCCGAGGACTTCCTTGAGAGCGGGATAGAGCGCGCGGAAGCGCTCGCGCCGTTCGGCGTAGAGATCGAGCCAGGCCGCCTCCGGGTCGATCTGGTCACGCACGCGTACGCAGGCCGCGACGGCCTGATCCAGATCGGCGAACAACCCGCCGGCGACGCCTCCGAGCATCGCGGCTCCGAAGGCGGAGCCCTCGTCCACCGACATGCGACACACGGGCACGCCGAGTACGGAGGCGCAGATGCGCAGCCAGAAGTCGCTGCGCGCTCCGCCGCCCGAGGCGCGCGCGACAGTCGTCTCGCAGCCGAGCGCGCGCAGCAGGTCGAACGAGTCGGCGAGCCCGAACGCGACGCCCTCGAGCACGGCGCGCATGACATCGCCGCGCGTGTGGCTCGCGCTCAGACCGACGAGCGCGCCGCGCGCGTCCGGGTCGGCGTGGGGCGTGCGCTCGCCGGAGAGGTAGGGCAGGAAGAGGATGCCGCCCGCGCCGGCGGGTGCTGCCTCAGCCTCGGCCATGAGCCGCTCGAACGTCATGCCGGGAGCGAACGTGTCGCGCGCCCATTGCAGCGAGCCCGCGGCCGAGAGCATCACGCCCATGGCGTGCCAGGTTCCGGGCACGGCGTGGCAGAACACGTGCACCCGGGCCTGCGGATCGGGCTGGTATGCGGGCAAGGCCGCGAAGACGACACCCGAGGTACCGAGCACGAGCGAGACCGGCCCCGGCCGCTCCACGCCGACGCCCAGCGCCGCGGCGGCGCAGTCGCCCGCACCCGCCGCGACGGGCACGCCCGCCGCCGTGCGGCCGGAGATCTCGGCCGACTCGAGCGAGCGCGGCATCCAGGCTTCGGGCAGCTCCAGCGACTGCAGGACGGCCGGCGAGAAGCGACGCTGCGCGACGTCGAACAACAGCGTGCCGGAGGCGTCGGCGACATCGATCGCCCGCTCGCCGCACAGCCGCAGCCGCACGTAGTCCTTGGGCAGCAGTACGTGACGGATGCGCGCGTAGACCTCGGGCTCGTGCTTGCGCAACCACAGCAGCTTGGGCGCCGTGAAGCCCGTCAAGGCGCGGTTGCCCGTCAGGGAGATCAACCGCTCGAGACCCACGCGCTCCTCGATCTCGGTGCACTCCGCCGCGGTGCGCTGGTCGTTCCAGAGGATCGCCGGCCGCAGTACGCGCTCCCGCTGGTCCAGCGTCACGAGCCCGTGCATCTGACCCGAGAGGCCGATGCCGGCGATCTCGTGGGAGCCGAGGGCGGTGATCGCCTCCTCGCTGCCTACCCACCAGTCCTCTGGTGCCTGCTCCGACCAGCCCGGGCGCGGCTGCGAGAGGCCGTACTGGCTCTCGGCGCGCGCAACGACGGTCCCGTCGGCTGTCACGGCCAGCGCCTTGACGCCGGTCGTGCCGACGTCGAGACCCACCGCCAGCGCACCCGGCATCAGCTGGACGGGCTGGGCGCGCCGAGCGCGGCATAGACGAGCTCGTAGGCGCGGATCGCGTCCTTCCGCATCTGCGCCTCGCGCAGGGCCCCGTCGTCGATGCGTCCCGCCACCGAGTCGATGAAGTCCCACTGGCGGACGCTGCGCTCGACGACTTCCACGGCGTCCTCCGTGTACGGGTAGAGATCGAAGCCGAGGCGCTCGCCATTCGCGCCGTAGTCGGCGCGCCGCAGCTCCAGCGCGAGCTCGAGCGTCTCCATGAACGCCGTCGCACCCACCATGTTGTCGTCGTCGAACGTGCCCCAGCCGGAGTTCGCATGCTGGTGGCCGAGCAGCCCCTCGCCGGCGAGCATGGCGGCGTACTCACCCAGCGATTCGCCGTTCATGATCAGGTGCTGCCAGTCCATGTTGACCTGCACGTTGTCGATACCCTGCGCGCGCAGCTTGTGGATGACGTGCAGTGTCATGCCGATGTTGCGCATGAGGATCTTCATCGCGGGCTCGCTGTTCTTGTGCTCGAGGAAAAGCTTGCGGCGGTGCTTGGCGCAGACCTCGGCGGCCTCGCCGACGGCGTCGATGAACCAGCCCCAGCTGTCGGCGTACGGCGTCTGGAAGGGGTAGTTGTAGCCCTCGATCCCGGGCCACAGGACGAAGTGCGCGCCCAGCGAGCCGGCGAAGTCGGCCCCCTCGAGCGTGAGGCGCAGCGCCTCAGCCCGCGTGGCCGGATCGGGATTGACGAGGCCGCCGCGGCCGAAGCGCGGGTCCAGGTGCAGGCCGGCGCAGAGCGTGTAGATGCCATGGCCGTCGAGCGCCGAGCGCACCTCGTCGAGGTTGCCGGGCGAGAGCTCCGCCGGATAGTGGAACTCGTAGTCATCGATCAGCCGGCCGAGGCCCGCGACCGCGCGGTGCACGCGCTCGGCCGTCGACTGGTTGGCGAGCTGGGGCTGATAGCCGACGGGCACGAAGCGCGTGACCATCGATCCGAACGCCCAGATGCCGAGGCTGGTCTTGAGGCGGCCCATGCCAGATTCCCTTACTCGCGATTCATCAGCGCCGGGTTGACGGCCGCTGACGATACCGGCATCGCTGACGGCGTGGCAACGAAGCGATCACGAGGAGACCGGGTATTTCCGGATTCTCGAGCTTCCCTCGTAGCGGCTGCGGGTCGTGAGATACCGGCTCACGTTGCGGCGCGTCACGAACTTCAAGCCCGTGTTGGTGTCCGCCGGGGATACGAGGCCTTCGCTGTAGCGGTACATGAACAGCTGCTGGATGGGCAGGAGCCCCTGCAGGTACGGCTGCTGGTCGATCGTGAAATCGAGCCGCCCCGCCGCGATCGACTCCAGCGTCCCCGGCAGCAGGTCGTAGCCGCCCGCGCGCACGCCCTTGCGATGCAGGCCGTAGCGGCGCATCACGGCCGCCACGGCCTGCGTAGAGCCGCCGTCGACGGCGAAGATTCCACGCAGGTCCCTGTGGGCGAGGTAGCTCGCCTCCACCCTATGGCGCTCCAACGCCACATCGGCTCCCGTCGCCACGACGTGCACGCGGATCGGCCTCCCGGAATCACGCACGGCATCGAGCGCCCCGTCGACCCGCGGCTGGATGTTCAGCTGGCCGGGCGTCGCGATGAAAAGCAGCACGTCGCCCTGCTCGACGAGTTCGACGATCCGGGAGCCGAACTTCAGGCCGGACTGATAGAGATCCTGGCCGATGTACGCTTGCCTTCGATTTCCCAGACCGCCGTCGGCGTTGTAGGAGATGACGGGGATGCCGCGCTCGAGTGCCCTCTCCGTCAACGGGTTGAATGCGACAGGGTCGATGATCGAGACTGCGACTCCATCCGCGCGCTCGTCCAGCGCGTGCCGCATCGCCGCCACCATCTCTCCCACGTCGCTGCGCTTCGAGCCGGTCCACGCGAAGTCGACGCCGAAGATCGAGGCCGCATCGTCTATCCCGTAGCGCGCGGGCACGAAAAACGGATTCGTCGTCGCGTGGTTTATGAAGACGAACCGCCAGCGCGGATGTCGCCGCAAGAACGCCGCGGGCGTCGCCGCCGTTGCCGTACCGGCGAAGCCGGCCGCAGCCGCGGCGGGTAGTCCCGCCCGGCGCAGAAGCCGCGCACGGTCAAACGGTTCGGTCACGCCGACGTCCGTTGCACGAGCGTGATGGCCGCCGCCACCGCGAGTGCTCCGAGTGCCAGAAACACACCCATCTCGATGACCTGGAACGTCCAGAAGCGGTCGTTCGGCTGGTAGGTGATGGCCCGGCGCCAGCCGAGCGACAAGAGGTAATCCGGGGGGTCGACCCTGGCATGTTGCGCATGCACGATCGCGAGATCCTCGCGCGCCGTCGAGATCTGCCGGCCGACCGCGTCGACGAGCGTGTTCTCGAGTATCCAATCACGCGAGCCGGTGCTCGGCGCGACGCCGGCTGCGGTGCGATGCAGAGGCGGAAGGTAATGCGGCCGGGCGAGCTTCTCGACTCCGACGCGGACGCTGACGAAGACGCCGATCGCCACCGACGTCGCCGCGATCGTGCGGCGCAGCAGCATGCCCGCGAGAACGCCGGTCGCGAGTGCGAAGAACGCGTAGGCGGGCACGACCAGTCCCTCGATATCGAACGCGTCCGGGCCGATCCGCCCGCCGAGCTCGTCGAACGGCGTGCGCCACCACGTTGTCATCGCGGACAGCAGCGCAGCTGCCCCGACCGTCGCAATCGCGAGCAGCATCGTCCTGGTGAGCACCCAGCGGCGTCGGGAGAGGCTCTGCGTCCAGGTCAGGCGGAACGTGCCGTATTCGAATTCGCGCGCGAGCAGCGGCGCGCCGATGAAGACGCCGGCCAGCGCCGGCAGGACGACGAGATATCGCGTGACCGCCACCCGCGCGGCGAACTCGCTCCGGAAGTGGTTGACGATGATCTCACAGCCGGAGCGCGTCGCCGGCGGCAGGCAGGAAGAGAGAGCGTGCCGGTGATACGCCGAACGGATCGGTAGCTCGGTGAGGAGGGCCGCCAGCGCGAGCAGCAGCAGCAGGCCCGCGGTCGCCAGGAGCTGAGCCCGGTGCTGGCGCCACGTCAGCCATGCCATCGCAACCTCGACGGCTCGGGCGGTTCGGGAGACGACAGCTCCTCGGGTCCCATGTACGCGAGCAGGAGCTCCTCCAGCCCCATCTGCTCCACGGACCAGGTCGGATCGACGATCGGCCCGTCCGTCCGGACCAGCAGCGTCAGCTGCCGTCCGCTCGAGCGCTCTCGAATGATCCCATCGACGCCGCGGATCCGGCCGAGAGGCCGGCGTGCGCCCGTCAGCAGCCGGTGTGAGGCGAGCAGCTCCTCGACCGTTCCGTCAAGACGGACGCGCCCGTGACCCAGCAGGATGACGCGCTCGCAGACGCGCTCGATGTCGGCAAGCACCCTCGTGGCGAGCACGACTGCCGAGCCGGTCTCGGACGCGCCCTCCATCATGAGGCGCAGGAACTCACGGCTGGCGAGCGGGTCGAGCCGGGCCAACGGCTCATCGAGGAACAGCAGTGCCGGTCGCTTGCCGAGCGCGAGCGCCAGACCGAGTTGCGTGCGCTCTCCCGGCGAGAGTGCGGAGACTCGCGTCCGCCGCGACGACCGGGACAGGAGCGAGCACGCAAGGGCGTGGTCCCAGCGATGGTTCGTGACCCGCGCGTAGTCGAGCATGTCGCCCACGCTGAATCCGCGCAAGAGCGGGGCGCCCTGGGCGACGTAGCCGATATCGGCGAGAGCCGCCGGATCGCGGCGCGGATCGAGCCCGCAGACGGTGACGGCTCCCTCGCTCGGCTGGAGCAGGCCGACGGCGAGTCCCAGCAACGTCGACTTGCCCGCCCCGTTCGGCCCCGCGATGCCCACGATCGAGGGCTCCGGGATGCTCAGTGTGCAGTCGCGCAGCGCCCACGCGCCACGATAGCGCTTACCCAGCCCGCGGCTGTCGAGCAGAGCGCTCATGCCACGCGGCGATCAAGTGCCTCTCGCAGCGTCATCGAGACGAGTGCGCGGATGCTCTCTGCGTCGATTCCCGCGCGCTGCGCCTCGACGAGCCATGCGAGCAGCGCCCGCCGTAGCTCTTCGTGGTGCTCCAGCGAAGAGGCGATCAGGGTGCTCGAGACGAACGTGCCACGACCCGGCCGAGCATCCACGAGACCCTCGCGCTCGAGCTCGCGGTAGGCCTTGGCAACGGTGTTCGGGTTGATCGCCACCTCAGCGACCACCTCGCGCACAGTCGGCAACTGATCGCCGATGTCGAGCAGTCCGAGCCGTAGCGCCTCCTTGACCTGCTGCACGATCTGCAGGTACATCGGCAGTCCCGAGCGCTGATCGAGGTGGAATTCCATCGCGCAAGTCTACTGCGCGGTAGTGCACCCGACACGGCTGCCTCCGGGCGTCTTGCGCGTGGCCTTTCGCCCCAACTAACGATTGCCCCAATGCCGCGTCCCAAGGAGCGCGGCCGCATGATCGCGGCCGCTCCGCGTTGGCCTCTGCCGGCGCCCACGATCGTGCTCCTGAGTGCTTCCGAGACCCCCTTGCACTAAAGCACTAGGAGAGTAGTATTACGCCGCTCCGCGGGGACAGATGGTCGGGGCGGTTCACCAACAACAGGAGGCTCGACGATGAGTTTCATTTCCGCCCGCAAGGTGGGAGCAGTGCTGCTTCCGCTTGTGATCGCCTCGACGGCGATCGCCGCAGGCACCGCGTCCGCGAGGGTGTCCCACGCTGGAGCCGGCCTCCAGGCGTGCGCCCTGCTCCCCGACACGAAGTCCTCGACGCGCTACACGCTCTTCGACGCCCCATACCTGACGGCCGCGTTCAAGAAGGCCGGTATCTCCGCGCAGGTGCTGAACGCGCAGGGGAGCTCCGCCCGTCAGAAGTCGCAGGCGGAAGGTTGCCTCGCCAAGGGCGCCAAGGTCATCCTGCTCGACCCGTTCACTACGGCAGCGGGCACCGCGATCACGGCCACGGCCGTCTCGCAGGGTGCCAAGGTCATCGACTACGACCGCCTCGTGCCCGGGAGCAAGGTCTCCTACTACGTCTCGTTCGACAACGTCGGCGTCGGCAAGCTCCAGGCCAACGGCCTGATCGCGGCCCTGAAGGCCAATGGCAGCTACTCCAAGAAGCCGGTGATCGCCGAGCTCAACGGCGGCATCACGGACAACAACGGCCATCTCTTCAAGCAGGGCTACGACTCCGTGCTGAGCCCGCTCTACAAGAGCGGCGCGCTGAAGAAGGCCACCGCAGGTGACCAGTGGACCGACTGGGATCCGGTCAAGGGTCGCACGATCTTCGACCAGATGCTCGCCCGCAACAGCAACAACATCCAGGGCGTGCTGGCAGCCAATGACGGCCTCGCTGGGGCCGTGATCGCGTCGTTGCAGGCAGCCGGCCTCAAGCCGATCCCGCTCACCGGCCAGGACGCGACGCCGACCGGCGTCCAGTTCATCCTCGCCGGTTGGCAGAGCGGCACGGTCTACAAGGCGATCAAGCCCCAGGCCAACGCCGCCGCGCAGGTCGCGATCGACATCATCAACGGCAAGACGCCCAAGACGAACGGCAAGGTCAGCGGCACGCCGTCCGTCCTGCTGACGCCGATCTGGCTGACGAAGGCCAACTACAAGAAGGTCTTCACGGACGGGTTCTTGAAGAAGAGCACCGTCTGCACCGGCAAGTACGCGCAGTACTGCAAGTAGAAGGCTGATCGGGCGGGCCGGGCTCGTCCCGCCCCGCCCGATCTGTTTAGACTCACGCTTCGGTGGCGACGACGACGACGACACCCACGCTCGAGCTGCGCGGCCTCTCGAAGAACTTCGGGTCCGTGCAGGCACTCACGGATGTGGACTTCGACGTGCGCGACGGCGAGGTGATGGCGCTCGTCGGCGACAACGGCGCGGGCAAGTCGACGCTGATCAAATGCATCGCCGGGATCAACCCGATCGACGCCGGCGAGATCTTCTTCGAGGGCAAGCCGGTTTCACTCCACGGGCCGAGGGACGCCGCGAAGCTCGGGATCGAGATCGTCTACCAGGATCTCGCGCTGTGCGACAACCTCGACGTCGTCCAGAACATGTTCCTCGGGCGCGAGGTCCACGACGGCGTCCACCGCCTTCGAGACGCACCCATGGAACAACGTGCCGCGGAGACGCTGAAGTCGCTTTCCGTGACGACGATCAGCTCGATCCGGCAGCCGGTATCCAGCCTCTCGGGTGGCCAGCGTCAGTCGATCGCGGTCGCCCGCGCGGTGCTCTGGAACTCGCGCGTAGTGATTCTCGACGAGCCGACGGCAGCGCTCGGCGTGGCGCAGACGCGACAGGTGCTCGACCTCGTCAAGCGTCTCGCGGCGCAGGGCCTCGCCGTCGTGATCATCTCGCACAACCTGAGCGATGTCTTCGAGGTGGCGAATCGCATCACGGTGCTCCGCCTGGGACGCATCGTCGGGGTCTACGAGCGCGCTGAAACCACGCCGCAGGAGATCGTCGGGGCAATCACGTCCGGTGCGCCGGCGAAGACGGAAGCCGGCGAATGAGCGACGTCGAAGCACCCGAGGTCGAGGCGCCCAAGGTCGAGATCGCGGTCGAGGCCGAGGTCGACGACAGCATCCGCGCTACCGTCGCGCGTCGCATCGAGGCGCTGAAGGCAGGTGACGTCGGCTCGCTGCCGGTGATCGTCGGCATGGTTCTGATCACGATCTTCTTCACGGCGAAGACGAGCGTGTTCTTCACCGCGGTCAACTTCGACAACCTGATCCCCCAGATGTCGCAGGTCACGGTGATGGCGATCGGCGTCGTCTTCGTGCTCCTGATCGGCGAGATCGACCTCTCGATCGGGTACCTCAGCGGCCTTTCGGCCGTTGTCGTCGCAGAACTGCAGCTATCGGGCTCGACGCACGAGTACCCGTGGTACATCGCAGTCGGCGGCGCGATCCTCGTCGGCGCGGTGATCGGCGCGGTGCAGGGCTCCATCGTGGCGTATCTCGGCGTGCCGTCATTCGTCGTCACGCTCGCCGGCCTGCTGGCCTGGAACGGCGTCATCATCCAGATGCTCGGCACGCAGGGCGTGATCGGCATCCAGGCCCAGCCGATCAACGACATCGCGAACTACTACTTTCCCGACTGGTTCGGCTGGGCCGCCGCTGCTGCCGTCACGCTCGGCTATCTCGCGCTCGCGCTCTCCGGCTACCTCTCGCGCAAGCGCGCCGGCCTGCGCGGTGGCAACGTCGCGCTGATCGCGCTTCGCGTCGTCTTCTTCTCGGCGGTCGCCTGGATCGTGGCCGCGATCTGCAACCACGCGCGCGGTGTGCCGCTCGTCGGGGTGCTGATCATCGCCCTGCTCATCTTCTTCACGTTCATCGCCCAGCGGACGACATTCGGGCGGCACGTCTACGCCGTGGGCGGCAACGCCGAGGCGGCGCGCCGCGCAGGGATCAACGTCAATTTCATCCGCGTGGCCGTGTTCACGATCTCGGGCGCCCTCGCTGCGGCCGGCGGCATCATCGCCGCCTCCCGGCTGCAGTCCGTCGACCTCACGGCCGGGTCGGGGACGATCCTGCTGGACGCGATCTCGGCTGCCGTCATCGGCGGCACGAGCCTCTTCGGCGGCCGCGGGTTCGTCAAGGCCGCGCTGCTCGGCGCGATGATCACGCAGACGATCCAGAACGGCATCGACCTCGTTGGCTACAGCGACGCGATCAAGGACATCGCCACGGCCTTGATCCTGCTGGCAGCGGTCACGCTCGACACGATCTCGAAGAGGCGGCTCGCGCGCTCCGGTCGCTAGAGGGTCTCGATCTCCGCAGGCGTCGCTGCGCGCCACCGCAGCGCGCGGTGATCGACGACCTCGCCGCTGCCGCCACAGCGCGCGCACTCCGGCCCCGCGCAGTCGGCACAGGGAGCGAAGACCGCCTCGGCGACGTCGATCACGTCGCCGCAGGAGCAGCGGGCGGCGATCAGACGGGTGCCGTCGTCCGCGGCGACGATGTGCATGCCGTCGAACGCGTGCCACGGGTGCGCACGCGGCGCCACGGGCGGCGGCCTCGAGGTCACGACGATAGGCTACCCGCGTGGCGATCGCTGCCGAGACAAGCGGGCGCGAGACGCTCGCGACGACGTTCATCCTCGACGGCGACGTCCATCTCAACGAGCCTCCGGGCGAGCTCGCCGAGTACGCCGAGGCGCCCTGGGACATCGGGCTGCGCGAGATCGCAAAGTCGAGCGGCCTCTACCTCGCGCTGCCCGGAATGGCTCCGAGAGTCGAGTATCGCGTACCGTGGCCGGGCGGTCAGAACCGCTCCCAGGTCGTCACGACGGCGGCCGACATGCGCCGGGAGCTGGACGAGCTGCACGTCGACATCGCCGTCCTCTACCCCGACAACCTGCTGCTGCTGCCGATGGTGCGCGATCCGCGCTTTGCACTGGCGCTGGCCCGAGCCTACAACGCCTGGCTGTGCGAGCGCTGGCTGGCGTCCGAGCCGACGCTGCGCGGCGCGCTGGTGGCCTGCCCGCAGCGGCCCGAGGAGAGCGCGGACGACATCCGCCGCCACGCCGGTCACCCTGGCGTCTGCTGCATCTATCTGCCGGCCTGCGGTCTCAAGCCGCTCTACGGCCATCAGCAGTACGAGCCCATCTGGAAGGCCGCGGCGGAGACGGGCCTCCCGCTCGCCATCCACTCGGTCGAGGCGGTCTTCCCGGCCTTCCCGTTCCAGCTCGACTGCTTCGAGACCTCGCTCGCGCAGCACGCGCTCGCGCACCCGCTGTCGATGATCGCGAACCTTGTGAGCCTGCTCGAGACCGGCGTGCCGATGCGCTGGCCCGAGCTTCGCTGGGGGTTCATGGAGGCCGGCGTGGGCTGGGTGCCGTGGATCGCGAACCGGCTCGACAAGGAATACCTCGAGCGCCGGCGCGAGGTGCCTCACCTGCGCGAGCGGCCGAGTCACTACATCCGGCAGTTCTTCTACGGGACGCAGCCGATCGAGGAGCCGCTGCTGCGCGGCGACATCGTCAAGGTGTTCGACCTGTTCGACGGCGAGCGCACCGCGATCTTCGCGTCGGATTGGCCGCACCACGATTTCGACCATCCGCAGCACGTCTTCGGGCTGCCCTTCTCGCCCGAGGCGCGACGGGCGATCCTCGGCGGCAACGGCGCGCGCTTCTACGGCATCGAGATCCCGGCCAAGTACGAGCCGGCCCGATGACGGAGGTCGAGCAGCGCCACCGGGTCGGCCTCGCGGCCGACCTGCCGCCCGGCAGCCACACGGTCGTGCGCGCGGGCAATCGCGAGCTCGGCATCTTCAACATCGGCGGCACGCTGCACGCGCTGCCGAACCTCTGCCCGCATCAGCGCGGCCCGCTCTGCGCCGGCTCAACGTCCGGCACGCTCGTCGACGGCGCCGCGACCGGCTGGAAGCTGACCTGGAGTCACGAGGGCGAGATCGTCACGTGCCCGTGGCACGGCCTCGAGTTCCACGTGCCGACGGGGCAGTGCATGGCCTGGCCCGAGATCCGGCTGCGCACGTATGAGGTGGCGGTAGTCGACGGCGAGATCGAGGTCGCTCTATGAGCCTCGCGGGCCGGGTCGCAGTCGTCACCGGCTCCGCGCGTGACCGCTCGATCGGAGGCGGAATCGCCCGCGTGCTGGCCCGGCACGGGGCCGACGTAGTCGTCAACGACCTCGCGGTGAGCGAGGAGGGCGAGCGGCGCGTGGGAGAGATCGAGGCGCTCGGCCGCCGCGCTGCGCTGATCGCGGCCGACGTCACCGACCCGTCGGCGGCCGACGACCTGATGGCGCAGGCGGTCGAGCGCATGGGACGGCTCGATATCGTCGTCGCCAACGCGGGCGTGGCCGACTGGCAGACGGTCGCCGACCTGAGCGCCGACGTGTGGGAGCGGATCGTCGGCGTCAACCTGCACGGCTGCTTCAACACCTGCCGCGCGGCCGCCGCGCAGATGCGCGCCCGGGGCGAGGGCGGGCGGATCATCGCGACATCGTCGGTGCATGCGCAGATGCCGTTCGCGCTGATGGGCGTCTACGGCGGCACGAAGCAGGCCGTCGGCCACCTCGTGGGCGTGATGGCGCGCGAGTGGGCCCGCGACAGCATCACTGTCAACCACATCGGCCCGGGCTGGGTCGCGAGCGCCATCAATGACACGTCGCCCGACTTCAGCACCGCGGAGGCCAGGCAAGGCGTGCGGCGGATCATCCCGATCGGGCACCGCGCCGGCGAGCCCGAGGAGATGGGCGAGGCCGTGGCCTACCTCGCGAGCGACGAGGCCCGCTACACGACCGGCGCCTACATCCGCGTCGACGGCGGCCTCGTGATGGCACCGTATTGATGCCGACGGCGCTGTTCGCACCGGCCGACTCGCTTGCCCCGGGACTCGCCCGAGCGCTCGCTGCGCTGGGCCGGGACGTGACGGAGCTGCCCTGGGGCGGCGACCTGCGTACCGGTGTCGACGTGGCGGAGAGCGACGTGCTCGTCACCGTCGCGCCGCGCCCGCAGCTGGGGTCGCTCGCCGAGCTCGCGCCCGACGCCTGGACCGGTGCGATCCGCGACATCGCCGAGCGGCCCGCCGCCGCGGCACGATCGCTGCTGGAAGGGGGCGCCGGCGGCAAGCGCTGGATCGCCGTCATCCCGCACCTCAGCTCGCTGCCCAGCCCCGGCTCGGGCCCCTATGGGGCCGGTGGCGTCCTGCTGCAGACGGTACTGCGCGTGGCCGTGATCGAGAATGCCGCGAGCGGGTTCTGCGCCAACGCGATCGCAGTCGGGCCGCTGGCCGGAAGCCTCGACACCGAGGGCGAGCGCACACTCCGCGAGGACACGCCGCGTGGGCAGCCGACGGCGATCGAGGAGCTCGCGTCCCTCGTCCACTGGCTGGCCGGCGACGCGCCCGCGGCACTGAATGGCGAGACGCTCAAGCTCGACGGCGGCTTCTCGCTCACGCGCAAGTCCCGCCCCGCGCCCTCGGCCGAGATCGCCGAGTGGCTGGTCGAGAAGGAGTGGCGGTCGCCTTCTAACTGACGGCGGGCACGCGCGCGAGGTCGTCGGCAAGCCGCTGGTGGCTCTCGCGTGCGTGGGTGCTGACCGCTGCGACCAGCGCGTCCGCGTCGCGCGCCGCGAACGCGGCGATGATCGCCGTGTGCTCCTCGCAGATCAGGCCCAGGTCCGGGATGCCGCGTCCGCGCGTGCGCCGCGCGATGCGCGCCTCGTAGTTGAGGGCGTCGAACGCGCGCCGCAGCTCGGGGTTGCGCGCGGCGTCGAGCAGCGTCTCGTGGAAGCGCTGGTTGTCGTTGACGAACGAGACGAACTCGCTGTAGCGCTCCTTGCCGTAGTGGCCGGCCCTGATGCGCGCGTCGATCTCGCGCAGGCGC
>JALYLC010000286.1 GCA_030774435.1 Actinomycetota bacterium | reverse complement strand
GCCCTGTGCCGTGCGCAGGCCGCCGAGGCGGCGCGCCGCCGCGAGCCCGGCGACCCCGTCGGAGAAATCCCGTTCGTAGCGGTAGACCTTCAGGACGTGGTCGCCCAGCCGCAGAGCGGCACGCCGGCGAGGCCGGTACTGCAGCAGGGTCAGTTCGGCGCCATCGAACGGGACGTCGACACCGCAGGCGACGAGCCGTTCGCGCAAGGCAGACGGCGGCTCTGCCAGGGCGGGCATATCGATGTCGAACGGGAGCCACTGCAGGAGCGCACGTGCGTCGGCGTCGTAGAGCAGCGGCCGCGTGGTCGGCGCGCGGCCTGCGACCAGCGCGATGCGCGCGTCGTAGACAGGATCTGCGGCGTCCAGCGACAGGTCGTACTTCGACGAGGCCATCGCGACGGCGTGCTGCTCGGCCCCGTCGACCTCGACGGCGTAGTGGACACACAAGTTCTTGCCCGGCCGATAGCGGATGTAACGCACGTCGACGGGCGCGAGCGGATGGTCGCGTCCCAGCGAGCGGGCGAGCGTGACCGCCATCGCATCGGCATCGAGCAGCACGGCGATCTGCGGCAGGCGCTCGTCGGGAGGGATCGCCACGCGCACGTTCTCGGCGCTCCGCCGCGTCACGAGATGAGCGCTGTCTCCGCGCAGCGCACGCGCTCCTCGACCTGCTCCGGCCAGCTTTCGCGGAAGACGCGAAACGGGATCGAAGCGCGACGCAGCAGCACGCAGGTCAGGTACCACGGAACGCCGGCCGGATCTTGCCCATAGGACTCGCGGAGCACGTCCAGCGCCGCCATGCCCGCGGGCAGGTCGTCGATCCCTCGCACGAGCGAGGAGATGTAGGTGGCCAGGTCGAGAGCTGCCGGCGCGCGGCAGCTCGCGTCGAAGTCGATGACGCCGTAGTCGCCGTCGAGCTCGAGCATCTGACGTGCGTGGAAATCACCGTGCGAGAGCACGAGCGGTTCGTCGGGCATGCGCTCCTCGAGGCGCCGCAGCAGCACCCCGAGGCGGTGCTCGAGCTGCGGCGCGATCGACGCCAGCAGCCGCACGGACGCGGTCGCCGACTCGAGGCGGTGCGAGGGCGGTGTGACGCGCACGGTGTCGTTGGGTGTCCCGTGCAGCATCGCGAGGAACGCACCCGCATCCGGGGCGGCCTCGACCGGACCAGCGGGTGGCGCACCTTCCACGAACGATTGCGCCGTCAGCCTGAGCTCCGGAATCGCGGCTTCACAGCGCGCGCTGCGCATCGGCAGCGCGTTCGCCGCGAGCATGCCCGCGACGGCACGTTCGTAGGCCCGGTCGTCGGCGTAGATCTTCACGAAATGGTCGCCGTAGCGCAGGACAGCGCGGCGGTTCGGCTTGAAGTGCACGAGCTGCGGAAGCTCGCCCTGCACGCGAGTCCGCACGCCGGCGTCCTCGAGGATCTGCCGTAGCCGCTCAGGCGGCTCGGCCATGGCCGGCAGCGCCAGGTCGACCGGCGTCCACTGCACGAGGATGCCGGGATCGTCTTCGTAGGCGAGCGGCGCGCGCGCGGGAGTGCGGTCCGCGGCCTTGGCGGCGAGCTCGAGGTTGGCCGGCCGCTCGGCTCTCTGCGCCAGCTTCGCTTCGGGTTCCGCCAGAGCCACGACCCCGTGCGTCGCACCGGCGACCCCCACCTCATAGCGCACGAGCAGACTGCGCCCCTGCTTGTAGCGGAGGTAGCGGATCGTGACCGAATCGATCGAATGAGCCCCGCCGAGCGAGCGCTCGAGCACGGGAGCCATGGCGTCGACGTCGAGCATCCGCGGCATCGCGGAAAGCGCGTCGTCGAGAGGGACGGGCGGCCGTGTCACGCTCACAGGTGCAGCGCCTCCTCGGCATCGGTGACCATGCGCTCGATGCGCAGCGGCCAGTTGGGCTCCATGAAGCGGAACGGGAACGGCGCGCGGCGGAGGATCGAGGTGGAGAGGTACCAGGCGAGCGCATGCGGACGGGCGCCATAGCCCGCAACGAGGCCTGCGAGCGCCGCCGAGGCAGCCGTCATGTCCCCCTCCCCGCCATTGACGTGGTGCGCGGCATAGCTCGCCAGGTCGAGCGCCGCGGCGGCCGCGCACATCTCGTCGAAGTCGATCACCGCGAGGGCGCCATCGATCTCGAGCAGCTGGTTGGAGTGGTAGTCGCCGTGCGCCGGCAGGAGGGACGACTGGTCGGGAATCGTCAGCTCGAGCATACGAAGCAGGCCCGTGAGCCGCTGCTCGAGCTCCGGCACGACCGCTGTCACACTGCCGGCGGACCCGGCGGCGGCGCGCAGCTGGTCGGCGTGCGTGAAGGGGCGTAGACCGGGGAGCCGCGAGCGGTGAAGCCCTGCGAGCACCGCTCCGGCCGCCTGCGCCGGATCGCCGGCGGCACTCGGCGGCCGACCGGGGAGCATCGCCTGGCAGGTCAGGTGCAACTCCGGCAGCACAGCCTCGCGGCGCGGGATCCGCAGGTGCTCCAGACGGCTCGAGGCCTCGAGACCCATGACGGCACCCGCAAACTCCACATCTCCGGCATAGATCTTGATGACGTGGTCGTCCAGGCGCAGGACCGCGCGACGCCCCGGTTTGTAGGCCAGCAACCTCACGCGCTCGCCGTCCGAGGCGATCTGGACATCGGCGCGCTGGAGATACGTTCGGAGTTGGATCGCGTCATGTGCGAGCGCGGGCATGCTGATGTCGAGTGGCAGCCACTGGATCAGGGCCCGTAGCTCGGACTCGTAGTTGAGCGGGCGAAGCGCGGGCGCCCGGCCGTCCACCATCTCGGCGAGCCGGCGGTACTCCGGCTCGCTGGCCCAGGCCTCGAGGTTGCGGCGAGCGGCGATCGTGGCAACCGCATCGAAGTCACCGTCGCCGATCGTCACGTCGTAGTGCACGACGAGGCTCTTGCGGGGCTTGTAGCGAAGGTACCGGATCGCCACGCGCGAGAGCGGCGTATCCCGGCCGAGTTCGCGCTGCAGCACGAGCGCCATCGCATCTGGGTCGAGCAGAGTGCTCATCTGCTCGAGCGCGGCGTCGCGCGGAGGCCCGACCCGAGAAGCCGTCACGGCCGCGTCGGACGACGCCGCGTCGCGAATGTTCCGCAGGTCGGCGGCGAGCTCCTGCGGCGTACCCTGACGCGCGATGCGCCCGTCGTCCATCTCGATCACGCGATCCGCGGTACGCGCGAGCGCAGGCGAATGCGTGATCATGATCGCGGTACGCCCGCGCATCAGCGCATCGAGGCCTTCCATCACTGCCGCCTCGCTCTCGGCGTCGAGACCGGTCGTCGGCTCGTCGAGCACGAGGATCGGCGGGTTGCGCAGGATCGTGCGGGCAATCGCGATCCGCTGACGCTGGCCGCCCGAGAGGCCGACCCCACGCTGCCCGAGCATGGTCGCATAGCCGTCGGGGAGCTTCTCGATGAACTCATGGGCGGCCGCAGCCTTGGCCGCGGCGACGATTTGCTCCGGATCCGCCTCGACGCCGTACGCGATGTTGTCCGCGATCGTGCCCGTGAAGAGGACGCCCTCCTGCAGTACGAGCCCAACCTGGTTGCGAACCCAGCGCAGCCTGCACTCGCGCAGATCGCGCCCGTCGATCTGCACGCTCCCGTCGAACGGGTCATAGAACCGGGCAATCAGCGCCGCGAGCGTCGACTTGCCGGCACCCGAGCGACCGATCACCGCAACGCGCTGGCCGGCGGGGATGAACAGCGAGAGTCCGCGCAGCGCCGGACGCTCGCGATCGTAGCCGAAGACGACGCCGTCAAGCTGGATCTCGCCCGTGGCGCGACCTCCGTTGTATCCGTTCTGAGGATCATCGAGCACGTCGTCGGCCGCGAGGATCTCGGCCACGCGATCGGCCCGCGCGAGCGCCTTCGAGATCCGGCTCCCTTGGCGCGCGATTGCGCTGAGCGGACGGTAGACCTTCCCCGCATACATGACCATGACCGTCAGCAGGCCCAGCTTGAGATCGCCGCTGTGAACGCGGAGCGCGCCGACCACGAGCACGAGGGCGATCCCGATCTCGCTGGCGAAGTCGATCATCCCGGCAAACCGCCCTTCGAGGCGAGAGGCGCGGATGCCGGCGTGCCATCGCTCGGCGCTCTTCGCCTCGAGTCGCGCCCGCTCGTACTCCTCCGACCCGAACGCCTGCACCTCGCGGATGGCCCCTAGCACCTCGCCGCTGATCGAGGCGATCTCGCCCTCCCGGCTGCGCATCTGCCTGGACGAGACGCGCGCACGCTTGCGGAACCAGAAGCTCAGCAACGCGAGCACGGGGGTGACGGCGAAGGCGCAGAGCGCGAGCAAGGGATCGATGTAGAGGCTCGCTCCGAGCATGAGCACGAAGATGAGGAACGAGGACACCAGCGCGCCCATCGAGCCGGCGAAGATGTCGCCGATGGAGTTGACGTCGCCGGTAACCCGCGTGACGAGGTCGCCCGTCTGCAGCCGGGCATGGAACGAGATCGAGAGGCGCTGCAGCTGCGAGTAGATCGCCAGCCTGAGCTCGTGGATGATGCGCTCCCCGGCCAACTCGAGCCGCAGGTCCGACTGGTAGGTCGCAATCGCCTCGGCCGCGGCAATCCCGAGCACCGCCAGACCCACGTAGCCGATCGTGAAATAGTCCGACCTCGAGAAATCGCTTAGATCGACCTCGGTACCCTTCCCCCCGACCGTGAGCACGTGATCGATGAGATACGCGAGGGGCAGCGGGGAGGCGACGTCTGCCGCGGCGATCACGAGCGTCGCGATCGCTGCGATCAGGAGCGGCGGCCACTGCTGCTTCACGTACGGCCTCAGGACGGTCAGGGTCGACGCGGAGTCGACCGCCCGCTTGCGGCGTCGGCGGGTCATGCAACGCCCTGCCACCGGTGAAACCAGTTCATAGGGCCGACGGTTGTTCGGAGAGCTCCCTGACGGCTTCGATGATGCGCTGCCCGCGCCGCTGCCAGGTGTGCTCCGCGGCCAGCGCCCGAGCTGCGGAGCCGAGGCGCTCGCGCGCGGCGTGATCGCTCGCCAGCACCGCGACCTCCCGCGCGAGCGCCGGCGCGTCTCCCGGCGGGATGAGCACCGCTGCCTCGCTACCGGTCACGTCACGCACGCCGGGGATGTCGGCGGCGACGATCGCGAGGCCGGCAGCCAGGTACTCGAAGAGCTTGAGCGGCGAGAAGTAGCCCGGCGCGTCCGGCGAGTACGGCGCCAGGCCGATGTCCGCCTCGCCGAGCAGGCGGGCCACCTGCTCATGCGGCACTGCTCCGAGCATCTCGGCGCCCGCCGCGGCGACGATGTCGCGGGCCGGGCCATCGCCGATCACCCTCAGGCGGGGCGCTGCCCCGTCGAGCAGCGCCCAGGCCTCCGCGATCGTCTCGATGCCGTGCCATGGTCGCAGAGCGCCGGAAAAGACGGCGACCGGCGGCGCGGACGGATCGCGAGGCGGCAGATCCGAAAAGCGCTCCGGCGCGACCGCGTTCGGCGTCACCTCGACGCGCTGCGCGCCGCGGTCTCGCGCGTAGTCGGCGAGCGGGCTGGACACCGGCAGCACGAGGTCGGCACCAGACAATGTCGCCCGCTCGAGGCGGTCGGCGTCCTCGGGTCGCTCGAGCCGCCGGTAGCGCGCCGCCTCCTCGGGGAGCGGTGCGTTCAGCTCCACGAGGTGCGGGATCCCGAGGGCGCGAGCGGTCGTCGAGCCAGCCGCCGAGTGCAACGCGATGCGCTCGTAGAGGGCATCCGCGCCGAAGTCCCGCAGGCGGTCGACGAGCCAGGCAGCGAGCGCGCCCTCGGCGGCCAGGAGTGCATCGACCGGAATCCCCTTGCGCGGTCCGGGAAGCGATTCGAGCGTGACGCCACGGGCCGGGGCAGGTGCCTCCTCGGCGATTTGGCTCACGAGCACGAGCACCTCGACGTCCTCCGCGCGCAGCGCCTCGACGATCTCCGCAAGGTGCACGGACGCACCCTTGGCGCCGCCCCAGGCGATCCCGGGATCGGTCGATAGACAGGCGATCCGCACGTCAGCCTCGTTCCGGGAACAGCGAGCGCAGGATCTTCACGCTCTGCTCGAGCGAGAAGCCCTGCTCGACGTGCACCCGGGCCTGATCGGAGAGCCGCGCCGCAAGCCCAGCATCGCCGAGCACGCGCTCGAGCGCATCGGCGAGCGCGGCCGGATCATGCTCGGGGACGGTCAGACCGGTCTCGCCGTCGATGACCGTCTCGCTCAGCCCGTTCACGTCGGTGGTCACCACCGGGACGCCGAGCGCCATCGCTTCGAGCACCGACGTGGGCAGCCCGTCGCGATCGCCGCTCGAAGCGACCACGCACGGCAGGCAGAACACGCTCGCCCGCCTGAACAGCTCGCGCACCTGCTCATGCGGCAGCGCTCCCCGCAGCACGTCGCCGAGGCCGGCGGCCGACGCCGCCGCTGCGAGTTCGGCTCGCAGCGGACCGTCGCCCGCGATCTCGAGCCTCACCGGAACGTTCCGGGCGCGCAGGATGCCGCAGGCCGCGACAAGATCCTCGAGGCCCTTCTTCTCGATGAGCCGGGCGACCGATGCGACCAGCAGCGGCTCGGGCGCGCGGACGATCGGTTCGCCCATGCGCCGCAGGTCGACGGAGTTCGGCACCACCCGCACGCGCTCTCCGCCGTCGAGGATCGAGGCCAGGTAGCCGCGGTTCTGCTCGCTCACCGTCGCCACGAACAGCGCGCGGCCCAGCTTCCTGCGCAGATCGTCGTGGCGCACCTGCTCGTGCCAGATGTCCTTTGCGTGCGCAGTCACGCTGTAGCTGGGCCCGTCCATGCGCCAGACGAGGTTCGCCAGGTCGGCCGCCGAGGTCGCGAAGTGCGCATGGGCGTGATCGATGCCCGCTTCCTCCATCTCGTCGCGCAGCACGGTCGCCTGCAGCACCAGACGCCATGCGCCGAGACTGGGACGCCGCATGCCGGCACGCGCGGCGCGCAGCCAGGCCACCGGCCGGCGGCGTGCCTGTCGCGCCAGCGCGCGCGCGACACGGGCGGGTTCGCGGATCGGGCGGTAGGGCAGATAGATCACGCGGGCGCGCAGCTCATCCAGGAAGCCGTGGCTGAAGGCTTCGGCCGGCTTCGACACCGCGTACACCGTCACGAACTCGCCCTGGCGCTCCAGCTCGATCAGCTCGGCCGCCACGAATGTCTCCGAGATGCGCGGAAAGCGCTTGAGAACGTATGCGAGGTGGCGCCCGTTCGCGCTCATCGCATGCTGACTGCCGGGGAGCGCGTCTCATCCGGCGCCGCGAGCTCCAGCAGGAAGGCCGCGGCCCGATCGGCGCCGTCGAAGCCGAGACTGGCCTGCGCCCGGGCTTGCAGGTCCGTGCGCGAATCACCCAGTGCCGCGCGCACCTTCTCCCGCAGGCTGTCGCCCGTCAGGCGATCGGGATGGACATAGCGCATGAGTCCGAGCCGCGAGAAGGCCTCGGCGCGGATCAGCTGCTCGGTGCGGGGCACGATGCGTGGGACGCAGACCGTCGGCGTGCCACGGGAGAGTGCCTCGGCAATGGTGTTGTACCCCCCCATGCAGACGAGGCAATCGACGGCGACGAACCAGGCGTCGAGTCCACGCACGAAGGTGTGGTAGGTCACGCCGGCGCGCTCGGCGGACTCGCGCAGCTGCTGGCGCTTCTCCGGCGAGCTCTGCGAGCCGGCGACGACGATCGCACGCCAGTCCGCACCGGCCGCCGCCTCGATGAACGCCTCGAGGATCGCGAACCCGTCCTCGCCGCCGCCGGCGGTCGCCAGCACGGTCGGACGACCATCGGGCTTGATCAGCGCCAGCGGGAAGGCATCGCGCGTCATCTGGTCGACCGGCGGCGGGTTGCAGACGTAGCCGGTGAAGCGCGTTCGCGAGGCGACCGCCGCGGGCAGCCCGTACTCCTTGGCCGGATCGAGCACCGCCGGATGGCCGTACACGAGGACGCGGTCGTAGTGCTCGACGATTGCCGCCGGGATGCCGGCCTGCCGCCACTCCGCGCGTACCTGCTCCGGGTCGTCGAGGATGTCGCGGAACCCCAGGACGGTGCGCCCGCCCGCCCCGCGGATCGTCGCGATCGCCGGCGCGAGCTCGCCGCGCGCGCCCAGGGGGTGCTTGTCGACGAGGAGCACCGATGGCCTGAACGACTCCACGGTCGCCTGCAGAAGCGAGTTGCGGACGTTGATGACCCCGGTGCCGCCGATCCGCAGGCGACGACCCGTGTATTGCTCGTTTGCGACCTTGCGCAACCCCGGCAGCTTGACCACGTCGACGCGCGGCGGCACGCCGAGGCTGTGGATCTCGTCCGCGCTCGTGGCGAGCAGGACCGATGCCCGCGACGACGCGACCGTGAGCGCGGTTGCGATGGCGAGATTGCGGCGGGCATGGCCGAAGCCGAGCCCGTCGTGGGAGTACATCAGGAAGCGTTCGGCGTCCAAAGCCACTCCGGGGTGGGTCGTGCCTAGTAAACGTGCCCGACGCCACCGAATCAAGTCCGGGCTTCCGATGCGGGCCGGGATTCCTCGCGAGCCTTGCACGATTCCGTCGCAAATCGTACTATCGCCTCGCCGGCGAGCGATGCCAAGCGCCGTATCCCACGGACGCCTGGCACGAGAGGAAGCCGTGAGCACGAGCGACAACACGCGCATCGGGACGGAGATAGCGGGTTACCGCGTGGAGTCGCTGCTTGGCCGCGGCGGCATGAGCGTGGTGTACCTGGCCGAGCACGTGCGCCTCGGCCGCAGGGTCGCGTTGAAGCTGCTCGCCCCGATGCTCAGCGACGACGAGACGTACCGCGACCGCTTCCAGCGCGAGTCGCGCCGGGCAGCCGAGCTCGACCACCCCAACGTCGTGCCGATCTTCGACGCCGGCGAGGTCGACGGCCAGCTCTTCATCGCGATGCGCTACATCGAGGGATGCGATCTCAAGACCCTGATCCGTCGCGAAGGCTCGCTGGGGATGGGGCGGACGCTCTTCATCCTCGAGCAGGCCGCGGACGGCCTCGACGCGGCGCACGAGCGCAACCTGATTCATCGCGACGTCAAGCCCGGGAACATCCTGATCGCGGAGCCCTCCGAGCAGGTCTACCTGACCGACTTCGGCGTGGTCAAGCACACGGCTTCGAAGGGCCTCACCCGGACAGGCTTCTTCATCGGCACCGTCGACTACGCCGCCCCGGAGCAGATCGAGGGCCTACCGGTGGACGCGCGCACCGACGTCTACGCGCTCGGCTGCGTGCTCTACGAATGCCTGGTCGGCAAGGCGCCGTTCGACCGCGACGCCGAGATCAACGTGATGCACGCGCACCTGATCGATGCGCCCCCGCTGCTGACCGCGTCGCGCCCCGATCTGCCCAAAGCACTCAATCGCGTGCTGGCAAGCGCGCTCGCGAAGTCGAAGGAGGACCGCTACGACACCTGCGGGCAGCTGATCGAGGCCACCCGGGTCGCGGCACGGCAGCGGTCGACCACGACCGTCCACCCGGACCGCGAGGACGCCGGACCGGCCGAGGCCGAAGCGCCCGCAGCCGCCTCCGTGGAAATGACCACGACCGAGCCACCGACCCCAGCGCTGCCCGACGCGGGAGCGGCTGTGATCGCGACGACGGTGCACGGC
>JALYLC010000285.1 GCA_030774435.1 Actinomycetota bacterium | reverse complement strand
GTGCGCCCCTCGGGCTCTCGCACGAGCAGGTTCCGCGCATACAGGCGCTGCACCAGAGTCAGCACGGTCGTGTACGCGACGCCGGTCTTCCGCTGCGTGTTGATCGCCGCGTGGATCTCCGGCACGGTCGCGCCGTGCCTGTCCCAGATGAGGTTCATGATCTCGGCCTGGGCGGCGCCGAGCTCGCCCGCGATCGGGTCCTTGTTCGTACGCTGCCTCGACGGTCGTCTGTCGCTCGGTGGCATGTACTACATAGTAGTCAGAGCTGCTCGTGCCGCGCCCCGCTCGGCGAGTTGGCTACGGCGCGCTCCGCCCTCGCACGACGTGATTCCCGCTCTCGTCGCTGATCGTGATCGATGCGGCGAACGCGGTTCCCGGGGCGGGCAGGGCGAGCGTGCGCCGTCCGGCCAGCGGGACGCGGTGCAGTGTCACGCTGCCCCCCGGAACCGAGAGCTTGATTCTGAGATGCGCGGAGGCGTTGTCGGTCATGCGCCAGCGCAGCCGGACAGCTCCGTGGTCGCGGCCGATGCGCAGCAGGCGCACTGCAGGCGGCTTCGTGTCGCGCTCGACGTCCGCGGCGCCGACGAACGTGCGCGGGGAGAGGTTGCCGGCCAGGTCGGTCGCGCGCAGCCAGAGTTGGTAGATCCCCGGAACGGCCGGCCGGCGGCCGGCATGCCCGTCCCAGAGCACCGTTACGCGACCACGGCGTCGTGTGCCGAGTTCATGCGCCGCAACGACCGAGCCGCCCGCGTCCGTCACGAGGAGCGTGAGGCTGGAGACCTTGTCCAGATGGGCGGGGACGCTCACGACGGCATGCGGGCCGTCGGGCACGGAGGGATACGCGAGAGCGATCGCGCGGATCCTGGCAGCGATGACCGGCGCCGTCACGCGGTACTGGGCGAAGCGGTCGGCATAGGTGCGGAAGGCGAGGCTGCCTGTCCTGAGCGCGAGTTGCCGCAACTGCAGCGTCATCAGGTCGTGGTAGCCGAGGTTGGCCTCACTCGACCCCTGGTAGAGCGACCAGGCACCGGTGTCGTACTTCGGCAGCAGAGCGGCCGCCGCGCGTGCGCCGTCCTGCGCCCAGGCCAGCGCCTCTGCGTCTCCCGTGATCGCGGCGTAGTCGTAGAGGGAGATGACGGTCTGCATGTCGCCGTTGAGGACGCGCAGCGACGGGTGTGCCGTGTAGAGCGGCCACCAGCGGCCGCTCCGCGAGCGTCCCAGCAGTCCACCATCCGCGAGCGGCCGGCCGAGGCCCGGCAGTGCCTGCCGCGCGAGCGCGAGATCCGCGGGGTCGTGTGTCGCCTGCCACGCGCGAGCGAGCGCCTGGATCGCCACTCCCTGGGCCATGCCGCTGAGCCAGGGAGCGCGAGACCCCGGGTAGTCGAACGCGTACTCCCAGGACACCCAACCGCCCGGTTGTGGCACGGCGAGCGGTCCGAGCCCGTCGATCAGCTCCTGCATGCCGGCGTAGTCCTTGGCGAACCAGTAGCTGTTGACCTTGGTCCAGTTGAAGAGCGGCTGGAGCTGAAGGCCGTGCCCGGGGTAATAGGCGTAGACCAGAGGGTCGCCCGGGACACTGACCCGGGCGACGGGCTTGGGCGGCCCGGATGCCGCAAACCAGACCCGATTCGCGTCGAGCTGGCGAAACAGCGGTCGCATGCGAGAAGGAGTCAGGTCCCCTCTCGAGGCGAGGGTGGCCAGCATGACGATCTGGGATCCGAGCTCGTCTCGCCGGCGCGCCTTGCTGGGCAAGTCGAGCGTCCGCATCACCCTCATCGCCTCGCGCAGCGACCGGCGGTAGCCGTAGCGCTGGTCGACCGTGAGGCGCCCGGACTTCTCGACGACCGAGAGCGTCTCGCGGACCGAGCCCGCCGCCCGCGCGCTCTGCCCGACCGTCACGCGCGCGAGAGCCGCGTCCGGAAAGGCCGCGATCATCGCGGCCAGCACGATTGCGGCCATCAGGCACCGGCGCCAGGACGACCGTTCGCGGGGGTGGGCTGCCGGGGCCATCGACCTCTCAGCCTAATCACGGACGACGGCCATCGAGTGGCTCTCGAGGCCCGATTCGCGCGTGAGGGGGTCGTCCCGTCCCGACGATGCCCCCAGAACACCGCCGAGACGGGACGATCTCACCGCGCCGAGGTACGGGCGCGGACGTCCGCTGTTCATTCGATCGCGGTCGCAAAACGTAACGAGCATCGGTGCGCAGCGCTCGGATCGACCTCTCGGCGGAGCCGGGCCGGCGGCGCGTCCGTCTCCGTCGCGGTCCGCGCACGACCTCTCAGAGAACTCTTATGCGCGCGGGCTACCGTCCTGCCATGGCCAGGTCGGAGGTTTCCGGATCGCCCTCGCGTGTGGCCGCGGTCGAGGGGCGCGCGGGCGGGACCGATGGCAACGAGCGGCTGACCGGCAGCACCGGGGCTGTCCTGATCGCGCTGCTCGCGGTCGAGGGTGTGACGATCCTGTCGCTCAACTCGCTGCTCTCCCTGCATGTCTTCATCGGCGTCATGCTGATCCCGCCGGTGCTCTTGAAGCTGAGCACCACCGGCTACCGCTTCGTCCGCTACTACACGGGGAGCGCGGCCTACGTGAGCAAGGGCCCGCCACCGCTCCTGCTGCGCGCGCTCGGCCCCGTGATCGTCCTCTCCACCGGGGTGCTCCTGGCTACGGGAGTCGCTCTGCTGGCGATCGGTCCGGGCGACGGGACGGTCCGCGGTCTGCACAAGCTGAGCTTCATCGTCTTCTTCGGCGCGACGAGCGCCCACGTGCTGGCTCACCTGCGGAAGCTGCCCGCCCTGACGGCAGCTGATTGGCGACGCCGGACACGGCTGCCCGGCGGCTCGGCCCGCCGCGCCCTGCTGCTCGCGTCGCTGCTCGCGGGGATCGCCTGCGGCGTCGCTGCCGTCGCCTATGACGGCGCCTGGGTGCACCGCGCGCACCATCACCGATTCGACGACGGCGGGCGCTAAGAGCGCATTTCTAAATGAGCGCGTGTGGCTGGGGTGGATGGAGCGAGCAGGGGCGCCGGCCGGCTCGCAGATCCTCGCGCAGCGAGCGAGCGCCCGGGTCGGACGAAAGTCAATCGCCGGGGCGCACCCCACCACGCCTCAAACCCACGCCCGCATGTTGGCGCCCTGGCAATCGACTGCAGGCCGATCCAGCCGCTCCCGACACCACGATCATTCAGTGAGAACGTCTCAGTGGATGATCCACACGGGCGAGCCGACGCGCACATGCACGAACAGCCATTCGGCGTCCGGGATGCGCATGCGGATGCAGCCGTGCGAGGCGCTGTA
>JALYLC010000284.1 GCA_030774435.1 Actinomycetota bacterium | reverse complement strand
AACCCCGCCATTTTGATGACGACGCCCAGCCGACGCAATCCCACCACCAACCCCCACCACAAACGCGATCGCGGCCAATCAACCAGCGCTTACTTGGCGGAACTTCGGGCTAGCGCGTCAGACCCGGCTGTAGCCGCCGTCGATCGAGATGTTCGCGCCCGTGAGGAAATGCGCGTTGTCCTCGCACAGGAAGAGCGCCGCCTCGGCACACTCCTCGACGCTCCCGAAGCGCCCGATCGGGTGCCGCGAGAGCAGCTCGCGCTCGAACGCACGGCCGTCGTCCATGGCCTCCATGACCGACTCGTGCAGCTCCGTGCGGATCACGCCGGGCATGAGCGTGTTCGAGCGGATCCCGCGCGGGCCGTACTCCACGGCGATGTGGTCGGAGAGCATGTTCAGCCCGGCCTTGGAGATGTCATAGGCGCAGTCGCCTGCCCAGACGGTGATCGCGCACACCGACGAGATGTGCACGATCGAGCCTCCGCCGGCGGCGAGCAGGTGCGGCAGCGCGAACTTGCTCACCAGGAACGGCCCGCGCAGGTTGGTGGAGAGCAGGCGGTCGAACTCCTCGACCGGCCATTCGTGCAGGTCGCGCCAGTCGCTCGCGTCGACGCCCGCGTTGTTGATCAGTACGTCCATGCCGCCGAGTTCATGCGCCGCGCCATCGGCCACCGAGCGCGCGCCCTCGACCGTCGCGACGTCGCCGAGCAGCCCGACCGCCGTCCCGCCCGCGCGCCGTATCTCCTCGACGGTGCGATGCACGCGCTCGGCGTCGCGACCGCAGGCGGCGACTGCCGCCCCTTCGGCCGCGAAGCGGTTGGCGATTGCCCGGCCGATGCCGCTCGAGGCCCCGGTCACGATGGCGCGCTTGCCTTCGAGGCGTCCCATGGAGCCCTCCTCCGCTGTGCATGCGAGGGCCGGGCCCCGCACGGCGCGGGGCCCGGTCAGTGGTGGTCAGGACGGGATCACTCGGGCGGGATCTCGGCAAATGCGAGGTCGACGTTCACGCCCTGGCTCGCGCGCACGGCGCGCGCCACGTAGTAGAAGACCACGCCCGCGAGGATCGTCCCGCCGGCCCAGATGAAGAACTCGCCGCGCTTGGCGATGCCGAGCGCAGGCTCGTGCAGGAACTCGATGTAGAGGAACACGGCCGTGGCGATGCAGCCGAGGCCGGCGATCTGCACGAGCGGGATGCCGGCGACCGTCTTCTGCGACGCCGAGGCCCGGTACAGCTCCGGCCGCGTCCTGGGCGCCAGGATGCCCGCCAGCCCGACGAGCGCCATCGCGATCAGCTGGATCAACGTCGCGAACGCGAGCACCTTGAACAGCGTCGCCGTGTTGGAGGTCGCCCACAGGAGCACCAGGATCGAGGCCGCACCCGAGACTGCGACGCAGACCCACGGCGCGCCGCTGCGCGTCGTCTGGGAGAAGAACCTGGGCAGCATTCCGTCGAACGAGTAGGCGAACAGCATGCGCGTCGGCTGCAACAGGCTGAGCCAGCAGATCAGCGGCCAGAACACGCAGTAGCTGAGCGCGAGGATGATCGCGAAGAGCACGTTGTTGACGCTCGCGCCGGTCAGGAAGATGTACGTCGGGTTCGTCAGCGGGAGCCCCGTGGGCAGCCCGCCGGACTGCGCGGCGCGGATGAACTGCTCGCCGATGCCGCTGAAGATGAACGCGCCGAAGATGGCCACGACGATCAGGCCGAGCGTGCCGCCGAGCGCCATGTTGTTGGCGGTCTTGAGCGTGCTTGCCTGACGCAGCTCGCCGCCCACGAAGGTCGACCAGTAACAGTAGATCGAGACGGTGGCGAGCGCTGCGACGAGCGCCAGCGTCTGCGTGAACGAGAAGCTCGGCGAGAGGTCGGCGCCGGCCTTCACGGCACGATCGATCGTGCCCTGGTACTGGCCCGCACCGGCGAACGCGTCGAAGCCCTTGGCGAACGTGTCCTTGCCGCGGATCAGCAACACGAGCACCGTCAGCACCATGCCGCCCGTGACGAACCAGAACAGCCCGGTGAGGAAGCGGATCATCCAGCGCCAGCCGGCCAGGTGAACGAGCGACGAGACCGTGATCATCGCGGCGCCCAGGAAGAACTGCCACCAGCGGCTCGCAGCGACGTCCTGGCCCCACGTCGTGAGACCGTTGTAGCCGCCGATGTTGCCGATCGCGATGGCCGACGGGCTGACCGCGTAGAGCGCGAAAGCGAGTCCGAAGAACGCGTTCGAGAGGAAGCCGGCCATCGACATGCAGAACGAGGAGATGATGCCGACGAGGGGATGGATCACGCGGCTGACGAGCATGTAGTCGCCGCCGGAGCGCGGGATCATCTGCGTGAGCAGCCCGAACGCATACGAGAACGAGAGCGTCATGGGCAGCACGAGCAGGAGCGCGAGGTACATGTTCGCGCCTGCGAACACCGTGATGAAATAGAACAAGACGGCCGACAGCGTCTGCGTCGGGTGTCCCGGGATGAAGTTGAGCGCAATGCTGGCGCGCTGGCTCATTCCCCGCACGAGACCCGTGGCGTTGCGGACGAACAATCCCGAGTCCGTCACCGCCGTGGCCTCCATGCGCGTGACGTCTTCTGCCATGCC
>JALYLC010000283.1 GCA_030774435.1 Actinomycetota bacterium | reverse complement strand
TACTTGTACTCGCCAATGTCGACCTGTGCGGTTTCCGGAGCCATTTCAGACCTCCTGCTGCGGGGCGACGCCCGCGTAGCCGCTCTGCTCGAGCTCGAGCGCGAGCTCGGCACCGCCCGAACGCACGATGCGCCCATCCATGAGGATGTGCACGTGGTCGGGCCGGACGTAGTTGAGGATGCGCTGGTAGTGCGTGATCACGAGCACGCCCAGCTCGGGGCCGGCCAGCGTGTTGACGCCCTGCGAGACGATCTTCAGCGCGTCGATGTCGAGGCCGGAGTCGGTCTCGTCGAGGATCGCGAGCTCGGGCTCGAGCATCGCCATCTGCAGGATCTCGAGGCGCTTCTTCTCGCCGCCCGAGAAGCCGTCGTTGAGGTAGCGGCTGGAGAGCGACTTGTCGACCTTCAGCAGCTCCAGCGCGTCGCGGAACTTGTTGCCGAACTCCTTTGCCGAGATCGGGTTGTCGGCACCGTCCGGCCCGCCCTTGCGGTGCGCGTTGATCGCCTGCCGCAGGAAGCTCGAGACGGTCACGCCCGGCACGGCGTGCGGGTACTGGAAGGCCAGGAACATGCCGAGGCGCGAGCGCTCGTCGGGCTCGAGCTCCAGCAGGTCGACGCCCTTGAACGTCACGGTGCCTGCCGTGACCTCGTAGGAGGGATGACCCATGAGCACGTAGGAGAGCGTCGACTTGCCCGAGCCGTTCGGGCCCATGACGGCGTGCACCTCGCCCTTGGAGACTTCGAGGTCGATGCCCTTCAGGATCTCCTTGCCGTCGATCTCGGCGCGGAGACCCTCGATGACGAGGTCAGCCACGTGCGTGCCTTTCCAGAAAAGCGGACCGTGCAGGGCCGCATTGAGAACGGATTCACGGCGCGTCGAAGGTGCGCCTAACTCGTGCAGCGTAGCGCGCCGGAGCCGTCTAAGAGTGCCCTAACCCGATCCGCTGCAGGTGCCGATACGAAGACTGGGTGCGGCGCGTTCGAGTGCAGGCTCCCCTTCCGGGATGCGGCGCGCTCTCGCCTCTCGTCTATCCTTCGCGCGTTGGCCTCCTGAAAGGAGCCCCCGTGTTCGGATCCATCGGTCCGCAGGAAATCTTGATCGTGCTGGTCATCGCCCTCGTCGTCCTGGGACCCAAGAAGCTGCCTGAAATGGCACGCTCGCTCGGCAGGGGCGTCAAGGAGTTCAAGGAAGGCATCAACGACGACGACACCGTCGACGTCACGGCGGACGAGGAGGAGGAGCCCGCGAGCTCGCGCATCCACGAGTTGCCGCCCGCCGACCTCCCGCCCGCGGCTCCGGCGCCCGAGCCGGTCGTCGCCGCAGAGCCCGCGGCCGCTCCGGCCGGCTCCGACAAGCCCAGCGACGCCTCCTAGCTTCCCACCGTGATCGGCCTCTTTCGACGGCTGGCGCGCGTCCGCCGGCTCGACCACGGCGAAGAGGCCACGCTCGTCGAGCACCTGACCGAGCTGCGCGATCGCCTGATCGCGTGCTTCATCCTGCTCGGGCTCGTCTTCATCGTGGCGTTCTGGCGCTACCACGACCTCTTCGACATCCTCAACCGACCGCTCCCGCACAAGCTCAAGGAGAGCAAGCCGATCACGACGGAGATCGGCGAGGCGTTCACGCTGACGCTCATGATCAGCGTCTACACCGCGGTGCTGATCACGTTCCCGTTCACGCTCTACCAGTTCTACGCGTATCTCATTCCGGCGTTCTCGCAGGATGCGGCCAGGAAGATCAAGCCCGTCCTGCTGTTCATCCCGCTGCTTTTCAGCGCCGGCGCTGCGTTCGGATACTTCGTCGTCGTGCCCTCCGCCGTGCGCTTCCTCTACTACTGGGCGCAGGACGAGGTCAACCCGCTGCCGCGCGCACGCAGCATCTACCCGTTCGAGATGACGATGATGTTCGTCATGGGCATCATCTTCGAGATGCCCGCGGCGGTCTGGGTGCTCACGCGCGTGCACGTGCTTTCGTCGCGGGTGATGAAGAAGAACCGGCGCATCGCGATCGTCGTGCTCGCGATCGTGGCGGCGGCGCTGCCCGGTACCGATCCCGTCTCCATGCTGCTCGAGCTCGTGCCGCTGCTGCTGCTCTTCGAGGTCTCCATCTGGGTGGCGCGCGGCGTCGAGCGCGGTCGCGGTGCGGATCGGGCCACCGCCGCCGCCGGCGAGGCGTGAGCACGCTCTTCGCGGCCGACTGGGTCGTGCCCGTGAGCTCGGCGCCGGTCGAGGCCGGCGCGGTGCTCGTGGAGGGGGAGCGGATCGCGGCGGTTGGCCCGGCCGCCCAGCTCGCCGCCGCCCATCCCGGGGCGGGCCGCGTGGATCTCCCCGGCTGCGTGCTGGCGCCGGGCTTCGTCAATCTGCACTCCCACATCGAGTACGCGGCTTACGCGGGCCTCGGTGACGGCCTCGCGTTCGGCCCCTGGATCGCGGCGCACACGCGCCGCACCGGCGTCCTGGGGCCCGAGGGGCTCGACGCGATGGCGCGGCTCGGCGCGGCCGAGTGTGTGCGCTCGGGCGTGACGACGCTCGTCGACGCCGCCTACGACGGCGCGTCGGTGCGCGCCTGCACGGCCGCGGGCCTGCGTGCCGTCGTGGCACTCGAGGCATTCGGAGGCGACGACGCTGACGTGATGGCGGTCGCCGACGCGCTCGAGCGCCGGCTCGACGCGCTCGCGGCCGAGGCCGGGCCCCTCGTCGAGCTGGCGGTCTCGCCACACGCGCCCTTCACGGTCGGCCTGCCGCTGTTCTCCGAGATCGTCGCGCGCGCCCGCGCACGCGAGCTGCGCGTGGTCACGCATCTCGCCGAGTCGCGCCACGAGCTGGATGCGCTGATCGGCGGAACCGGCCTGCTCACGCGCTCCGTCGCTCCCTTCGGGCGCCACCCGATCATCGAGCTCGCCGAGCGCGGCCTGCTCGGACCCGAGACCGTCGTCGCCCACGCCGTGCATGTCGGCGGCGAGGAGATCGCGGTGTTGAGCGCGACCGGCGTCGCCGTGGCGCATTGCCCGCGCTCCAACGCGCTGCTGGGCTGCGGCGTCGCGCCGCTCGCCGACCTGCGCGCCGCCGGCGTGCATGTCGGCCTCGGCACCGACAGCCCGTCGTCGGCACTCTCGCTCGACCTGTTCGACGAGCTGCGCGCCGCGCTGTTCCTGGCCCGTTCGAGCGCGGGCGATCCCGAGGCACTCTCGACGGCAGCCGCACTGCAGCTCGCGACGCTCGACGGCGCGCGCGCGCTCGGCCTCGCCGATCGCGGCGCGCTCGAGCCAGGGCTGCTCGCCGACCTCGTGGCGGTGCGGCTCGACGGGACGCCCTTCTGGCCCTGCGACGACCCCGCGTCCGCGCTCGTGCTGGGCGGCTCGCCCGGCCTCGTGACGCTGGTCGCGATCGGCGGCAACGTGCTGTACGGTGTGGATTCGACCGCATTCGAGCGCGCGCTCCCCGCCGCGGCGCATGCCCGCTCCCGCCTTCTCGACGCAAACACGCAAACCACATGATCATCTCTCTCCCATGATCATCTGGATCCGCAATCGCAAGGGCTGGATCGGCGGCGTCTTCTTCCTCCTCGCCGGGATCTTCGCGCTCTCGTTCGTGATCGGCGGCGTGGGCACGGGCAACCAGGCCTCGCTCTCCGACATCTTCGGCAACAACAGCGCCAGCGGCGGCGGCACCACCACGGCGCAGCCCGCCAGCATCACCGCGCTCCAGAAGACGGTCAAGGCCAAGCCCGACAACGCGCAGGCCTGGCACGATCTCGCGGACGCCTACGCGAGCGCGATCCGCCCGGCCGACGAGGCCGGTGCCTGGCAGCACTACGTCGCGCTCAAGCCCGGCAATCTCGACGCCCTGCAGCGCCTCGCGCTGGCACAGGCGCAGATGGCGACCAACCTGGGCAACCAGGCACAGAGCTATCAGCAGCAGGCCTCCTCCTCCTCGCCCGGCAACGACAGCACCTTCTCGGGCGGCACGCTCGGCTCCCTCTCCGAGGATCCCGTGAGCCAGGCCCAGGCCGCCTCGCAGAGCGAGCAGCAGAGCGCGGCGCTGATCAAGGCCGGCGGCTTCGCGAAGCGCGCGTCGTCTTGGTGGAAGAAGTCCGCAAGCACGTACGGCAAGATCGTCGTGCTGCCGGCCTTCAAGAAGAACGACCTCGCCGCGACCGTCTGGCTCAACTACGGGTCCGCCGCGCAGAGCGCGAATGACACGAAGGCGGCGATCAAGGCCTATGGCGCCTTCCTCAAGCTCGCGCCCGACGACGTCAACGCACCACAGGTCAAGACGATCCTGAAGCAGCTGAAGACGGCCGCGCCGTCGGTGACGACGCAGTGATCGACATCGAGACGATGCCCGACGGCGCGACGCTCGTGAGCGTCAGCGAGCCGCTGGACTACGGCCTGGTCGCGGATCTGGCGGAGGCGCTCGCGAGCGACTCCGTGCGCGAGGCCCATCACATCGTGATCGAGCTCGCAGCGCCGGGCAGCATGGACGACAGCGCCGTCGGCGTGCTCGTGCGCTCCGCGCGCGACACGCGCCTGCGCGGCGGCCGGCTGACGCTATGCGGCGCAGACGCCCGCGTGCGCGACGCGCTCGAGCGCATCGGCGTCGCGCGGTTGGTGCACCTGGCCGATGACGCGAGCAGCGCGCTCGCCTCCGGCCGCGCCGCCTGAAGCGCCCTCGCTGGTACTCTCACGCCCCCGGGGCCGATAGCTCAGCTGGTAGAGCAGGGGACTCTTAATCCCAAGGTCGCAGGTTCGATCCCTGCTCGGCCCA
>JALYLC010000282.1 GCA_030774435.1 Actinomycetota bacterium | reverse complement strand
CATCCCGCCCAACGATGCGAACGCCCAGTTGGCGACCGCAGCCTCTCTCGACGCGGGCGTGGAGATCGCGGGGCGGGCGGTGGCTATGCGAGCCGGCCGAGGATGGTCCCGAAGAGCGCGTGGCGCCAGGTCGCCTGCGCGAACGCGCGCGGATTGGTCAGTAACGGCGGGACTCCGGGCTCACCGCGTGCCGGGTGGTAGCGATCGATCAGGTAGCAGAGCGGATACAGAGCAACGTGCTCGACGAGGGCCATGGTGAGCGCGAGCTTGCGCGAGCCGATCGGGACTACGCGGCGAACCTCGTAATGCGAAAGCCCGAACACCGCTCCGTTGAATGCATGGATCGCGAGCCCTGCGGTGCGCCAATGATGACCACGCGTCACCGCCTTGCCGAGAACCGCGACGTCGGAGTAGCCACAGCGAAAGATCCGCTGGTCAACCGGCTCCTGCAGCGCCCACACCGTCGCAGCCGTGGCTCCGGCAGCAGCCGCTCGCAGTCGCCCGCGCATCGATGCAGTCTGCCAGGCTCGCGTGCCTCCGGGCGATGGCCACAATCCGCGCGCCTATCAACGTCACGGCGTCACCCCATCGAGGAACGCGATCGCCAAGAGTCCTACGCGGCGGCAGTTTCTGCTCGCTCTATCTCCTATCCCGTCCGGATGCGAACGGGATAGGAGATAAAGGTCCGCGGAACTGCCGGACAGCGCCCGTCCGGCTCCTAGCCAGGGCTCTGCGTTCATGGCACGCTACGAACGTGGCTGAGGATCGCCTTAAGACGCCCGCCATGCGCGCGATTGCGCACTGCGTTGCAATCCATGTCGAGTTCCCGACGCTCGTCGAAGCACTCGACGAAGCCGGCATCGAGACGCCTCCGCTCGAAGGCTTCGACGGCGATCTGGAGCGCTTCGTCCTCGAAACGCTCGCGCCACTCCACGACGACGGGGGTGCGAGAGCCGTTGCGGAAGCCGTTTCTGCCGCGCTGGAATACATTCGATACGGGGGAGATAGAGGTCGGTTCTACGCTCTCCAGGAGCTCGAAGAGCCGCTCTCAACGGTTGGGCTGCGCATCGCCGAGGACGGCGCAGTCGTCTCTACCGAGGACGACGCCGCGGCAAGCGCGCATGCGGCGACTCCGCCCCTCGCGAGCACGGCACCCACCGTCTTCTTGGGCCACGGGACAAACGAACTTTGGCGCGCCGTTAAGGATGAGTTGGAGACGCACGGTCTTGTCGTGCACGAATTTACGTCGGTGTCCCCTGTTGGCATCACGACGCCCGCGCGCCTCGTCGAGTTGCTTGACACCTGCAACTTCGCTGTCTTGCTTCTTACGCCTGACGACATCGGGCCCGATGGAACGCGAGCGCGTCAGAACGTCGTGCACGAAGTCGGGCTCTTCCAGGGGCGTCACGGGTTTCAGCGAGTAGCTGTCGTACTCGTTGGCGGAGTCGAAGAGTTCTCGAATATTCATGGCCTCGGTCAGATCCGCGAGGACGCGTCGGGTGCGATCGTGAACGAGGTTCTAAAGCAGCTTCGGCGCGAGTTTCCCGAGCGCACCTAGACGCGTCGCCCTGAGTCGCGCGCTGAGTCGCTGCGTCCAGCCACACCAGCCCCAGCCCTAGCAAGTAGAATCAGCGACGAACATGCCGCCTAGCGGAGGATCTCGTATTCGTCGCCGTTGACCGTCCGGCGCCGGTGGGCGCGGCCTTCGTCGACGAGCCGGGTGAATACGTCTTGGGCAGAGCGCACATCGAACTTCGCATCGTCAACGTGCGCGACGAGCGCGTCGATGGTTGCCGGTTGGTCGATCGTGCAGTACGCGTCAATGAACTGCTCGACCCGTGCGGAGATCTCGTACGTGTGTTGCGCGCGGTTCTCCTGGCGCTCGCCGTCGCTCCAGCTTTCGTGTGAGTCCTTCGGCCGCGAGGCATCAGGCGGAGCGGCCTCGCCCTCGTCGCCTTTGAGGGCGTGAATGAACTCGTCGAGCGCTTGCGGAAGGTTTTGTTCGACCATGTCCCCGAGCTCAGCGATGTTTGTCTCGCCGCGAATAGAGTCGGCAGGCACGGGCTTGAAGTTGTGCTCCCACCTGAAGCGGTTGCCGCCGAGGACTCGGGCAAGAGCGACTTCAACAACGCCGGCGATATGGGTTTTGGCGTCGTCGGTGATGCCGACATAGCGACCAACGGTCAGCGCGAACGGGGTGTATCCGGGGCCCGTCACGATCGTCGCCCGCGCTTCGTCCACGATGATCTGCGCCGACCCGAGGTGCTCGCGATAGCGGAGCGTGTTGTAGACGCCCTCGTCGTAGGTGTCACAGTCGGCGATCTCATAGATGCGACTGATCGCGTGCTCGATCGGTGCCATGCGCTGCGCGAGGAGATCGGAAAGCTCAGCTCCGCGCTGTTCGAGCGAGCGTCGTCGTGCCACTTCGTCGAGTCTCGGTGCGGCGACCTCCTTCAGCCGTTCGGCGTATGAGGCTAGATCGAACTCCGAGCTGGATTGCGCTGCGCGCTCGGTCCAGGCGCTGAGATCTGCGGCGAAGTCGCGCATCGTCGGGCGGTCCTGCGGAGCGTGGAGCGTGCAACGCTCGATCAGATCGTCAAGTTGCTGAAGGTTGCGGTGCGCGATGTAGCTGCGGAGCGAGACGCCGTCGCGGCCAGCGTTCTGCTCGCCGAGCGGGGCCCATCGCTGGCCGCTCGCCAGTACCCAGAGGCTCTTCGCGAGCGCGTAGACGTCGGCGGGGCCCGGCTCCGCCGTTACCGGGTTCATGATTACCTCGTAGGGCACGAAGTTCGCCGGTCCAAACGCGCGATCCGACCTTGTCAGATCGTCGGCGTCGGGCACGGCGGCAAGGCCGAAGTCGCCCACGGCCGGCCCGTCCTCGTGCATGTAGAGGTTCGACGGTTTGAGGTCGCGGTGGTAGATGTCCTGCTCCTCCGCGAGCGAAGCGAGAACGCCGGCGATCGCTGCGACTGCGCTCACGACATCCTCGAGCGATGCGCCCTCAAGCGCCTCGTCGAGGCGAACCGCTATCGGCATCGCAAACCACGCACGTCGGTCGGCAGCGAGTGTCTCGGGCACGTAGCTGTCGAGAACGGGGACAACGCCGGGGCGCCGGCCGAGCTGCTGGAGGGTCTGCGTCTCCTGCCGGAAGCGCGCATACGGCTCTGACTGAACCTTTCGGCTGCGTAGGATCTTCAGCGCGACGACACCGAACTCGCCGTGTCTTGCCTCCCACACGTCAGCGTTGCCGCCGCCGCCGAGCTTCCGGATGAGCTCGAATCCGTCAATCATGTCGCCGGCGTTCATTGCGTCGTTCCCACCTCAAGCAGTGGATTCGCGCCGCCCCAGCCGGCATCGACCTACAAAGGGTAGCGCCGGTGTGGAAGTCGGCGACGTCCTGCGGTGCTACGCGTCGCGAGGTACGCTCGGGTGACGAACCGCCGCGGGCCTGGTGGGTCGCGCCAGGAAGGCGCACGAAGTGGACTGCACTTTCTGCGCCGGTACGACGATGCTAGGAGAGGGCGGTCCTCTTCATGCTCGCTCACGTAGTCCGGGCGCCGCAGGCTTTCGCTTGAACTGAGGGCGCCTTTGGAGTCGTCGTCGCGGTGCTGCTCGCCAGATGTCGCATCCGCGTACCAGTCCGGCGTGGCGCGTCGGCAACGCTGGGGTCCGTTGGAGGCGCCGGTGTATCGTCGTCGAATTCGCAGACGAGGCCCGTCTCCAGCGGGCCTCATTTCATACGGGCAGCGTCGATGCAAACAGGGATCGATCCGGTCCAAACCCCGTCCACGCGGCTCTACGCTTGTCGAGGCCGCGCCAACCTCCTCCTGTGGGCAGCCGTCCTGGCTGGGTTCATCGTTGGATGGATCTGCGCGGACATCGAGCGTGCGATCAGTGAGCGCCGGCGGCGTCTTCGTCCTTGCGGGTCACCTCGAAGGAGGGCCAGATGGCCTTTACTTCAGCGACTGAAATCGACCTCGCCAGTGAGGTCGACGGTTACGCAAACCGTCGCTACACCGAACGTGGAAGGCCGTCCCGGCGGCCGCGCGGCATCCTCCGCGGCTCCGAGCATCGTTCAGGCGAGGCGGAAGGGGGCTTACTGGCCGCCCGCTCTCCGATCGATCTCGGCGCCGACCTCGTCGGAGAGCGCCTCGACCGCGACGGCATCCAGACGAGCGAGCGGCACGCGAGCCTCCACCTGGTCGAGTACGCCCACGAGCGTCAGGAGCTCGGCGTCCGTGAACGCCGCCCAGCGAATCACGCAGCCTGCCCCTCCCTCGGTGCCTCGGCGGGCGGCGCCGGCGATCGCCTCATTTCGCCGGTCCTTGCGGCTGTCAACCGGCCTTCCAGCCGGTTCCCCTTCGGTGACTGCCGCGGCGTGCCCGCGTGAGGGCAGCCATCCGGGCCTACGAGTTTCGTTGCTGAAAGCCAGCGCCGGGGCTGGCTACTAGCTGGCGCTGTTCGCGCTCTCGGCCTCGCCGAGCGTGTTCTGTCAACCGACGCGTAGACGCCGTGCGATCTTCCCATGCCGTGTTGGTGATACCGGGGCATCACATGCGCGCGCCGTGACGTCGGCGGGAATAATCTGCGCCACGTAGACGAAGGAGGCTGCGATGGGAACGAAGGTAGGCGATGTGATGACCGCGCGTCCGCGCTGCGTGGCGCCCGAGACGCCGCTCACCCAGGTCGCCGAGCTGATGGAGACCGAAGACGTGGGCGCGGTTCCCATCCTCGACGGGGAGCAGCTGGCGGGCATGATCACCGATCGCGACATCGTCGTTCGAGCGATCGCCAAAGGCAAGGATCCGCGAGGTATGCCTGCTCGGGAGGTCTCGTCGCGCGAGCTCGTTACGGTGGGGCCCGATCACGATCTTTCAGACGCGCTTCAGCTAATGGCACAGCATCAGGTGCGGCGCCTGCCGGTCGTGGACGATGAGAATCGGCTCGTCGGCGTGGTCTCCCAGGCTGACGTCGCGCTCGAGGCGAAGGACAAGTCAGTGGGCGAGATGCTGGCGGAGATCTCCAAGCCGCCCCAGGGGTCGCGGCAGCTGTAGCCGACGCACAAACGGTGTCAAGCGGCGCGGTAGGCGCGTCGCAACCCACGAAGCCGAAGGACGGAGGAAGAGTCGATGCCGATCTGGGCTTGGGTTCTCATCATCTTCTTGATCGTGCTTCTCCTCGGCGGCTTCGGCTACCGCCGACGAGGCTAGGGGGCTTTCTCTCGGCGGCCGGCGGCCGCTAATCCTCCGCGCCGGCGCTCGTTGACTGCTCGGGGCACGCCGCGAGAATACGGTCGGGCCGTGCTTCCCGCCAAGGGGGCGGGCCCGGCTCGAGGCAGTACGAGCGAGGCTATGCCTGAAGGGCTATGATCACGGACCTCAAGCGGACACCGCCGTCGGGACGCGGCGATCTCCACTTCGACCTCTGCGATTAGGGGCGACGCCGCGCCTCGCCCCAATCGCAGGTCTGCTTAGCGAGCGTCTTCCTACTACTCCGGCGAAACAAACCTTCCCTTGGAATCACGCGGGAAGTCCCTGTAACCGGGGCCGCCCGGACCGTAGTAGGAGCCGAGCTTCTCGCGATAGGCCTCGTCTTTGTAGTCGGCGAGCTCAGGCGCGTCCCTGATCTCGTCTTTCATGCGGTTGACATACACCTTCTCGTCGGTGGTGGTGACTCGCAGGACGACGCCCGCCGGCAGCATCACTTTGTTCCCAGCGGTGAACCAGGAGCCGGTGTCGACGATGAGGTAGCTCGAGCCAGTGTCGTAGGTCGCCTCATCGACCTTCCCGATTGAGCCGTCGAGCGCCTCGACGCCGTAACCGGTTACGTCGGTGCTGCGGATGTTCGCGCCCAGCAGCGCCGGGTCAGGGTATGTCCATACATCCACGTCGACCTCCTTTGGTCAGGTCACTCTTTACCCAGCGATCCCGCCTGTGAAACCGGTAAGGCGCGTCCACAGGAATGTCGATAGTGCGGATGTGGACTGGCATCAAGCCGACCTCTCGAAGCTGTTCGAGCAGATTCGGGAGCGTTTCCCGGCCAGCATAGCCGAAAAGATGGTCTGGGCGTTCGAGCGCGCCTTCGAGGTCGCCCGGGCGTGAGCGCGAATCCGTGACTCTCGATCTCCGCAAGCCCAGTTTCGACGCAAAAGCCAGGTTCATCGGCGTAGCTATCGGCATCCTCATGACCCCACCACGCGTGAAAGGTGCTGGCGATTTGGAGGACTTCGTCCTCGCTGAGTTCGATCTGAGTGCGACTGACTTTGGCACCGAGCCTGCGGGCATCGATGAAGAGCGTTTTACCGCGACGGTCGCGCTCCCCGGCCGATGCCTTGCTTCGGTCGATGAACCAGAGGCTGACCGGGATACCGGTTGTGAAGAAGAGCTGCGGCGGGAGGGCTACCACACAATCGACCAGGTCGTCCTCGACGATCGCCTGGCGGATCTTCCCTTCGCTGCCTCCCGCCGAGAGGCTGCCGTTTGCCATGACGAACCCCGCCTTGCCGTCGGGGGCCAAGTGGTGGATGAAGTGCTGAATCCACGCGTAGTTCGCGTTGCCATCCGATGGTGAGCCGTACTTCCAGCGCACATCATCTGCGACTTGTGCTGCTCCCCACTTCTTCATGTTGAACGGCGGGTTCGCCATCAGGAAGTCGGCCCGCAGGTCGCGGTGCTGATCATCGATAAGCGTGTTCCCGAGTTTCAGGTCGCCGGAGAGACCGTGGATGGCGAGGTTCATCTTGCCGATTCGCCACGTGGCTTGGTTGTTCTCCTGCCCGTATAGGGCGATGTCGGCGGTGCGCCCGTCATGCGCCTGGACGAATCGACCAGACTGGACGAAGAGGCCACCAGAGCCGAACGCAGGCTCGTACACGCGGCCCTTGAACGGTTCCAGCATCTCCACCAGCAG
>JALYLC010000281.1 GCA_030774435.1 Actinomycetota bacterium | reverse complement strand
CTCTGCGACGGTGGTGGACAGCCTACTGTCCCAGAACCTTGGGGCCCCAGTCCGAGGCGAGCACCGTGCTCGCCTTCGTGATCTGGGCAACCGAGGCGAACTTGACCGTCTTGTAGTCCTGCGCCGGCGGGAGCTTGGACAGCAGGCTCTGCGGCACCACGCCGCGCTTGCTCATGTCCTGGAAGCGAGCGGGGTGCGTGTAGCCCTTGAGAAACAGGAGCTGGCCCGCGTCGGAGTAGAGGAACTCCTGCCACAGCCGAGCCGCGAACGGGTGCGGAGCGTGCTTGTTGATGGCCTGGCAGTAGTAGCCGCCGTAGACGCCGTTCGTCGGCACGGCAACGGTGATGTTGACCTTGCCCTTCTGCAGGTCGCGGTCGGCGAGCTGCAGGTAGTCCCAGCCGCAGACGATCGGCGTCTGGCCGCTGGCCTTGGTGGCCGAGGTCGCCTGGGTCGTGATGTAGTTGCCGGCCGACTTGAGGTCGGCGAAGAACTGGATGCCGGGCCCGATGTCGTCGGGCGAGCCGCCGTTGGCGAGCGATGCCGCGAACACCGCGGCGAACGCCTCGCCGGCCTGCCGCGGGTCGCCACCCAGCGCCACCATGTTCTTGTAGGCCGGATCCTTGAGGTCGGCCCAGGACTTCGGCACGGTCTTGGCGACGTCGGTGTTGACGCCGAAGGAGATGACTCCCCAGTAGTCCCCGACCCAGGCGCCGCTCGCGTGCTTCAGATTGGCCGGGATCGTCGACCAGGTCGAGACCTTGTAGGGCGCGTAGAGCCCTTGCTTGCGGCCGATCTCGGCGAACGAGGGGCCCACGTCGAGCACGTCGGGTGCCCGCTTGGAGCCCTTCTGCGAGACGACGGCCTGGTTCTCCTGAGCCGAGGTGCCATCGGGGATGGCGTCGGTCAGCTTCATCTTGAACTTCGACTGGTACTTCTTCATGATCTCGCCGTAGTTGGCCCATGTGGGCGGCAGCGTGATCGTGTTGATCGTGCCTTCCTTCTGAGCCTTGGCGATCAGGTCGGCGAGCGAGATGGCCTTGCCACTCGACGGGACCGCGTCGGCCGCGAACGCCTGCGTCCCACCGAGCAGGGCCGGCGTGGCGATGGCGCCCATGCCCAGCAGCCCGGCGCGCCGCAGCAGACTTTGGCGCGACACGCGCTCCTCGAGGAAGCCATTCCAGGCTTCCTCGACGTCAGTGTCACGTACAGACATAGGTGCTTCTCCTCATTCCGCGGTTCAGCCGTCCGGCGCGCGCGGCTGCGACAGGGACGCTAGGAGAGGTCAACCCGGGGCGTCAATGCGAATTCACTCCTATTTTCATGACCGCAACCAGACCATCACCACCCGGTCACCATTGCTGTTGCGACGTGTGCCGGATTGACAATTCCATGTGACAATTGTGTCGCCGAGGACGATCGCGTAGCATCGGCGCGCCGTGCGTTCACCCCGCCTCGACGCCGTCTCGACGGGCCTGGCATGGCCGGCGGCCGCCGCGGGGATCATCGCGTTCTCGTTCTCGGCCACGCTCTACAAGCTCTCCGGCGCGCCGCCCGCCGTGGGCTCGGCGCTTCGCTTCGCCTATGCAACGGTGTTCCTCGCGCTGCTCGCGTGGCGTGCGGGCGCCCTTCGCCCCGGCCCCGGTTTCGCGCCGTCCGCCTCGGCCGGCGTGCTCGTCGGCCTCGAGGTCGTGATCTGGAACGAGGCGACGGGTCGCATCGGCGCCGGGCCGTCGACGGTCATCGTGAACACCGCGTCGCTGTGGGTGATGGTGCTGACTGTCGTCGTGCTTCGCCGGCCGGTCGGCTGGCGTCCGGTCGCGGGCGCCGCGGTCGTGCTCTTCGGCCTCGCGTTGCTGCGCGGCACCGGCGAGCACCGCCTGGGGCTCGCCGGGATCGCGCTCGCGATCCTCGCAGCCGCGATCTACGGCGCCTACATCCTGGTCTTCGAGCGCGCGGTCAGCGCGGCCCGTGACGGCATCTCGCCCGTGCTGTGGAGCACCGTTGTCGCGGTGCCGGTCTCTGCGGCGTGCGGCGTCGCCCTCGGCGAGTCGTGGCACCTCAGGCCCGGCCAGCACGCGTGGCTCGCGCTGCTCGGCGTCGGCGTCCAGGCCTGCGGCTGGCTCCTGATCGCTCGCAGCCTCTCGTCGTTCAGCGCCGTCGCGGTCTCGGTCCTGCTCCTGCTCCAGCCCGCGCTGGCGGCCGTCTGGGGCGTCGCGTTCCTGGACGAGACGTTGATTGCGATCCAGGTCGCCGGGATCGCGATCGTGCTGTTGGGCGTGACGATCGCGAGGCCGCGCGCGGACCGGGCCTCTCGCGCGGACTAGCCTCGGCGATGTGCCCGCATTCGCGTGTACCCGAACCAACGGGCCACGACACTAGATGCGGCTGAGCACACGCGCGCCAGAGCGAAGGGCGGGTTTGAAAGCCGTCCCATTTGGTGCACTGCGCTGTGGATGACGCAATGTTCCCGTGCTCAGCCGATCTCCCCCGGCCTGCGGTGGCTGCGGCGTTCGCCGCAGTCCTGTTCGAGGCGTATCTCGCCCGGGTTCTGCTGTCGAACGGGCCCGTGTGGTAGATCTGCTTAGAACCAGGCGGGTCCGTGCTGGGTGTACGGCTCTTCCAGCGCACGGACCTCGTCGGTCGTGAGCTGCAGATCCAGAGCCGCGACCGCCTCAGGAAGGTGATGTGGTTTGGTCGCTCCGACGATCGGGGCCGACACCGCCGGGTTGATCAGG
>JALYLC010000280.1 GCA_030774435.1 Actinomycetota bacterium | reverse complement strand
GTGCGTGCCCTGGGCGCGGCGGTCAGCCGCCGGCCGTCGTCGACCTGGCCCGCCGTGTGGCGACGTCGCCGGGAGTGGCGCGGCGGCTACGCCTGAGAACGAAGCTAAGCGGGCCAGCGGAATGGCGCCAGGTCGACCCCCGGCTGCCGGCCGAGGACGAGGTCTGCGGCGCCGGCGGCGACCGGGGGCGCGAACTTGAACCCGTGGCCTGAGAAGCCGGCGCACACGACAGTGTGCTCGTCGAGCCGATCGACGATCGGCGCGTCCGTGGGTGTGAGCGCGTAGCAGCAGACATCGGCTGCTCGCACGGGCGCTTCGCCGTCCGGCCAGGGCAGGCCCGGCAGGCGCCGCCGCGCGGCGTCTGCGAGCCGGCGCACCACGGCGGCGGGGGCTTCGCGAGCCGCAGGATCGTCGGGATCCACGTCGGCCCCGATTGCGTGCCCGCCGACCTTGAGGCCGGCGCCACCGTCGTCGCCCAGGCCGTAGACGTCGAGGTCATAGATCCACACCGGCAGGCCGGCCGTCTGGACGCGCAGGTAGGCGTTGACCTGCTGGGTCGAGCGGATCGGCGCCGTCGGCAGGAGCGCGCGCGTCCACGCGCCTGTCGTCACGAGCACCTGGTCGGCGCGCTCGCTGCTGCCGTCGGCGAGCTCCACCACCCCGCCCGCGAGGCCGCGGACCGCCGTCCCCTCGCGCAGGACAACGCCCGCATCGCGTGCCAGACGGGCCAGGCCGAGCGTCGCGCGGCGTGCGTGCAGTACCCCGCCCGCCTCGTCGTGCAGCACGGCCGCGATGCCGTCGGTCGAGAATGCCGGGAACTGCCGCACGGCCTCGGCGGGCTCGAGCAGGCGCACCGGTAGGCCCGCAGCCAGGCTCGTCGCCACCGAGTCGCGAAGGTAGCGCGACTCCTCGGCCGCGAACCAGACGAGGCCGGTCTCCTCGTACAGCGTCTCGCCGAGCAGGCCCTCCAGCGCCCGCCACTCGTCACGGGCGCGCAGGACGAGCTCGGTGTAGTGCGCGTCCGGGCCGTACTCGAAGCGCAGCACGCGCGACGAGCCGGCCGACGCCGCGAACGGGCCGCCCGCCTCGCGCGCCTCGAGCACCGTGACGTCCGCGCCCTCGAGTGCCAGGCGGCGGGCCGCGGCGAGCCCGTAGACACCCGCCCCGACCACGATGACGCGCGGGCCGCTCACGGCGCCCATGATGCCGCAGAACTGGTTTCGAGAGGAGCGTGTGTGGTCCTCCGAACGCCACGCTCGTCTCGAAACCAGTTCTCTAAGGTGGCGCATCGCCCGACCATCGGGCATCGTTCCGGCCATGGCGAGCGCCGAGTCGCGTGGCGTGGCGGCTGGACGGTTCGCCCCGTTCCACCGCGGTCACCAGCACCTCATCGAACGCGCGCGCGGGCTGGTCGACGCGCTCGACGTGGCCGTGATGCACGAGCCCGACGACGTGCTCGCCCCCGAGCTGCGCACCGGATGGATCCGCGACGCGTTCGCGGAGCACCCACAGGTACAGGTGCACGCGGTCCCGGCGGGCGATGATCCCGCGGCGGCCGTGCTGGCACGCCTCGGCGCGGCACCCGACATCTCCTTCACGGGTGCCGGCCACGACGGCTGGAGCGCTGCGCTGGCGGAGCGGCACGTCGAGATCGAGCGCCTGCCGGGCATCGATAGCGAGGTCGTGCGGGCCGATGCGCTGGCCGCGCTCGACCAGCTACCCGGCGGCACCCGCGCGTCCGTCGTGCGGCGAGTCTGCGTGCTCGGAGCCGAGAGCACCGGCAAGACGACGCTCGCACGCGACCTCGCAGACGCGCTGGCGACCGTCTGGGTCCCCGAGTACGGGCGCGATTACACCGAGACGCTTCCCGACCGCCTGCGCTACGTCTGGACGACCCCCGACTTCGAGATCATCTCGAAGCGCCAGAACTGGAACGAGGATCGTGCCGCGCGCTACGCCAACCGCGTCGTGATCGTGGATACGGACGCCTTCGCGACCTCGCTCTTCCACGAGCTCTACGTGGGGTATCGGGCGCCCGAGCTCGACGCGTATCTGCGCCGCTACGACCTCTACCTGCTCACGAGCATCGACACGCCGTTCCAGATGGACGTGACCGGGCTGCGCTACGACGGCGACACGCGGGCCTTCATGGATGCGACCTACCACCGCCACGCGGAGGAGTCGGGAGCGCCCTGGGCAGTGCTGCAGGGGCCGCCCCAGGAGCGGCTGCGCACGGCAGTCGAGGCCGTCGCCGCGATGCTCGGGCGCTACGCCGGGCCCGCGGCGCTGACCGACCTGCGCGCACCGGCGCCGGTGCGCGTGGCCG